>JANYLD010000235.1 GCA_025363835.1 Armatimonadota bacterium | reverse complement strand
ATCGATTGCGAAAGTTTAGGCTCCGAGGCAAGGAAAAAGCAGGCATCGAATTCGGCCTGGCCGCCCTAACCTTTAATCTCCAGATCCTTACAGGGCTCATCCCCTGAAAATCCCACACGAAAGCCCAGATGGAGTGTTTTTTGGGCGCACAACCCACTCTTTCGCAATCCCATTTCGCCCCCTGGGAAAAATTCATCACTCGACGTCACTTCAAAATTGCCCTGCCGAGCCATTGCAACAGTCTCCTTGCTCGCGCACTTCCAAATAGCTTGCGTGAAAAAAAAGGCCGGCAGGCGCCGGCCTTAAGAGGGGGGTGCTCTGAAATCTAGAAGGCCATGCCTTCGTAGTCACGGATAAGGCCGACGACTTTGCCGATGACCATGGAATCTTCCCGATCGACTTCGATCGGTTGATATGCGGGGTTGCTCGGCATCAGTTTTACGTTCATGTTGGCATCGAAGTGGATGCGCTTGACCGTCGCTTCGTCGCCCAACATTGCCGCAACAAGGTCCCCGTGGTTGGCGGTCTTTTGAGGCTTGATGACAACGAGGTCGCGGGGCAGAATGCCGTCTCCGATCATCGAGTCTCCACGAACGCGCAAGAGGAAAGCCTTGTCCACGTTGCGGACCATCTCGTAAGGAACAGGGATCATGTCCTCGATGTGCTCTTGGGCTTCAATGGGTACGCCTGCGGCAATGGATCCCACGAGGGGCAGCATGACGACCTTGTTGGAAACTTGATAGGCAGGGTGAATAACGCGGATGGAACGCGGAGTGTTGGCTCGAGTGATGTAGCTCTTCCGCTCCAGAGCGTCGAGGTGAACGGTGACGCCGCGCAAAGAACCGATCTGAAAATCTCGTCCGATTTCTCGGATCGACGGTGGAAAGCCTTCTTTCTGGATGTAATCCAAGATATATTGCAGGATAAGCTCTTGTCGTTTGGTAAGACCCTTCGCCATCGATTGCTCCTTCGAGTTGGACAAGGCCGGTAGAGAATAATTTCTACGAGCCTGTAGACGCATTATACGTCCTTTGTGTCTACTAGTCTAGGGGGTAACTCCAAAATCGCAAGAATTAGAGCGTTCTGTCATACTCATGGTCGCCTTCGGGATAGGTGCTAGCTTCAAGTGTCAATAGAATCCGTACGCAAATTCGTAGAAAAATATGGGATCGGCTGCTTCGCGCTGCTGTTTCTTTCCTTCTCCATTTCCGCTCTTACTCTTCAATGCGGCAACAGAGCCGGAGGGCAGGGCGCGCAGGAAAACACGTCAACGCCAATCGCCACTGTGGCCAAGTTCTCGGCCACGAGCGACGAAATTGACGGGATTGTGAACTCCCAGCGGAACAGTGCCCCCTCGTTCACGGCGACTGACGAAGCCACATCATACGGGCAAGCGCTCAATAACGTCCTGGATCACGTCTACGGCCTTGCTTTTGCTGCCAGCAAAGGGCTTACGTTGGATGATAAAGCGGTTCAAGAGGCGATCCCCAGCCTCTGGGCACAGCAGGTGAAGACCCACCGAGATATCTTGGTCCAGAACCATAAACTTGCACCCAATGCCTCCGGCAAAGAATTTGAAGACGCCTTTCAAAAGGATGCCGGCCACTCGCTAGAAGAGGAACGACAGCAATTCACCGACAACTTCAACACTGCTTTTAGTGATCCTCAAAAGAAGGAATTAATCCGATCCGAAGTCGCTAACCAAAGCCTGACCGCCCAGTACCAAGCTCAGACAAACGTCACCGACGACGATCTCAAGGCCTCATACAGCACTGTTTCCGCCCAGCGAATCTCATTCGAGGGAAAAACCGGTTCTGAGGGACAGGCACTGGTCACGAAGGCGCTTGCGGACATCAAGGCAGGAATGAGCTTTGAGGATGCGATCAAGAAGTACAGCACGGCGAAAGCTCAAGCCGGCAAATCCATTACCGATCCGATCGACATTTCTGCTCAGATTGCACAGTATTTGCCTGAGTACAAGCCTCTCTTCAAACTTAAGCAGGGCGAAGTAAGCGATCCGATCGATATGAACACGGGCACGTCTATTTTTAAGATCGTCAAGATAACTCAGACCTTGCCGCCAGATTTTGAGAAGAACAAGGATCAGCTCCGCAAGAATTTTCAGCAGCAGACTGCAAGTACGACCATGATGGCGGACCTTGAAAAGTTCAAAAAGGCGAACCCTCCTAAGTGGTTTAGCCCTGCTTACCAAGCCGTCTACGATTTCAACACGACGATCCAGGACCCCTCTTTGGCGCCAGACAAGCGAGAAGCGAAGCTGGCAGAGGTCGAGACAGAAGCGAAGAATGCGCTGAAGGGCTCAGACGGCCGCGTCGCGGCTCTTGCCTACTATGCGGCCAACAATGCGCTGTATCAGTCAGCGACGCCGGACAGGAAGAAGGCGATGGCACCGGATCGAATCAGTGCTTTGAACGCCCTTCTTCAAGGCAGCGAGAGCCCGACTTTGCGTTTGGAACTAGCGGATCTCTACTTGGCGACGAACGACTCAACAGATGCGGCCAACCAAGTGAAATCGGCCGCGATAGCGCTGACTGGCACGTCTGTGGAGGATCAGAAGAACTATGAAGGGATCCTGGCCAAGCTTGACAAGATGAAGGAAGCGAAGAAGATCAACGATCTAGACGCCAAGTCGATACAGGGCGCGCTCGACCACTGGCTCGTTACAATGCATCAAGAGGATGCTATGAAGCTCGAGTCGGAGCGCCAGGACGCGGAGAACAGAAAGAAGAACGAAGAGCTTATGAAGAAGAATGCAGCCGATGCTGCCGCAGCCGCCGCAAAGGCCAAATCGACTGCGAAGCCAGCCGCTCCTATAACAACGCCTCCTAAGACCAACACCGCCCCACCGGCTAACGCCACAACGGGCAAGTGAACGGACCCCGCGGAAGCCTTGTACTCGTGGCGACTCCGATCGGAAACCTATCCGATCTCTCGCCGCGCGCAATTGAGGCGATCTCCTCCGCAGACGTTTGGTTTGTAGAGGACAGCCGGATCAGCGGAAAGCTGCAATCGCATTTGGGCGTTCGGAAACCTATGCGTGTCCTGAACGACCACACGAAGCAAGAGCAGATTCAGCGCTATTTGGAAGAGGTTGTGGCGGGGGCACGGGCCGCGGTTCTGACGGATGGCGGAACGCCTGTGGTGAGCGACCCAGGGGCTATTTTGTGCGACTTATGCCATGAGGCGGGTTTGGTCGTGGAGGCGATTCCGGGACCTTGCGCACCGGTCTTGGCGCTGAGTCTGAGTGGATTTTTCGGGCAGCGGTTTGTTTTTCTGGGATTTCTGCCGCGAAAGGCGGGGGAGATGCGCTCGGAGTTCGCGCCTTTTGCAGACTCTCCATTGACGCTGATTTTATTTGAGTCGCAGTTTCGTCTGAAGGGTTTGCTGGAGGCGGCGGGGAAGGTTTTGGGGGATCGGCGGTATGCCATCTGCCGGGAGATGACGAAGTCGCACGAGCAGGTTTTCCGGTCGCGCCTTCCCTATGTACCGACGGACGGTGAGGTGCCCAGGAAGGGCGAGTTCACGATTGTGATCGAGGGTCGGCGGAAGCGTTAAGCGTTAAGCGTTAAGCCTTGAGCCTTGAGCGCTGGAGTTGATAGGCGGCAAGAACCTAATTCCCCCCTATAGCTAGGTTGACTCGCGCCTTACAAGCCGCCGCGTGTGGCTGAAACGCCCAATCCCCGACTACGATCGGGCAGGCTAGCGCCGCCGCGGGGGACTATTTCGCGGCCTCGATTTCCCAAGTGGATTTCACTTCTGGTGCCGCGCGAAGCGTCGTGATGACCGTGCAATATTTATCGTCGCTCAACTCAACCGCCTTTTGAACGGCCAGCGGGTCGAGGTCTTCGCCCACGAGGATGTGTTTGACTCGGATCTCGCTGAAGGGGCGGGGGAAGGCGCCGGGGGGCGGGCGGTCTCCGTCTACTTCGATTCGGTAGCTGGTGATGACTTGGCGCTTCTTTAAGAGGATGGAGACGACGTCCATGGCGCTGCAGGCGGCGATGGAGGCGAGCAGGGTCTCGACGGGGGTTGGGCCCTTGCCTTGGCCGCCGTGATCCGGATGGGCGTCGATTGTGAACTTGATTCCAGTCGGAGGGCACGCCTCGAACTCCATGTCGCCCTTCCACTCCACGCTGACCATTTGGGGAAGCTTACTTGCATGGGCGCTGCGCGCGTAAATCGTAAATCGTAAATCGTTAATCGCCGGAGGGGGATGCGAGTTATTGAAACCCGCTGGACGGATTTTCGAATCCGGGCGATTTACAATTTACGATTAACGATTTACACGGCGAAGCCATCAGTTCAAATCAAACAGCTCATCCGTGCTGAGATTGCCGTCCTGGTCGATGTCGCCGAGGTTCTCTTTGCGGAAGTCGTCTGAGTTGAAGCCGAAGCCGAACGTGCCCGACCGCATGACGGGGCGGCGGGCGTTGGCGTGGCCGTCGCACCAGAGGATGTTGCCGACGCCGTTTGTGCGACCGTGGAAGCCGGGGTAGGCGTTTGACGGTGGATCCAGGTAGGTGCTGCCCTCCAGAGTTGGCGTGGCGTAGGTCCAGTTGTTGATGCGGGCGCAGGTAGCGAAGCATACGGTCTCTGTCGGAGTGCCGATCTGGCCCTCCATGACAGGGAGCGGGACTTCCACGTAGTCGGGCGGGGAATACGTGGAAGGGCTGAGATAGAAATAGTTGTAGCCGTAGCCGGTGAAGCCGAGATTGGTCCGCAGCTTGTTGTCAAACGATGGATCGACCTGGATGCCGGCTCCGCGGGTGTAGGGGTATAGGAGGCCCTCCTCGGGCTTCTCCGTCGTGCCGTCCCAAGAGCCCCACCAGAAATACTCCTTCGTCCCATCGGGGATGTGCACGCGCATGAGGGTCTCGTCGTAGTCCTCGTTGTACATGGTCCAGGCGAGACCTATCTGGCGCAGGTTGGAGAGCGACGCGGTCTTCTTGGCGGCCATCTTGGCGCCCGCAAAGACGGGGAAGAGGATGGAGGCGAGGATGGCGAGGATGGCGACGACGACGAGGAGTTCGATGAGCGTGAAGGCCCGCGACGCGGGATTTGCGATACGGGATAGGGGATATGGGATTCGGGATTCGAGATGAGTGATACGCGATTTCCAATTTGGAGTGCGCGTTATAGATGAATTCCGAGTTCTGAGTTTCAACTAAGGAGACCTCCGAATGGGCACATGGGCTTGCCCGGACGATTGAGGTCATCGTGTTTGGAACAAAGGCGGGGAGGTTGTTCTGCCTGCCCGGCATCTATGCCCGGCAGGCTGATCTCGATCCGCTGTACCTATGCTCGTAGGCGACGACTCACGTAACACACTCGTGGATCGGGCATTCGGGCTCGGTCGATCTTGGATCTTGGATCGCGGATCGCGGAAATAATTCTTTCCGAGATCCGAGATCCTAGATCCGAGATCGCCACACCGCTGCGGCACAGCGCCGGATTCTAACCGGACTTCCCCCGTTTAAGCCTTGCTACGACAGCAGGGCTCCACGACGAGATCATTGTCACCCTTCCACAGTGTGCTGCGCTAGTGGAAAAGATGCGAACAACCGTTTTTTGCAGCGAGTCAGCTCTATCGGATGCAGTTGCATCGAATTCATCGCAAAGGAGATACACAAATGCCAAGAGGCGATAAAGGTTCCTATACGGATAAGCAAAAAAGGATGGCCGAGCATATCGAGGAAGGCTATGAAAAGCGGGGCACGAGCGAAAAGGAGGCAGAGCAGCGCGCATGGGCGACGGTCAACAAGGTTTCGGGTGGCGGAAAGAAATCGGGGTCGGGCAGAGGGCAATCTGAAGATCATTCTCCTATGAGAAAGGGCGGCCAAAAGGGCGGCTCCAGTGGGTCCCACAGTTCAAGAAGTGATGCGGCCAAAAAGGGGTGGGAAACGCGAAGAAAAAATCGATCCAAATAGTGTTCTTTCGAGGCCCTTTGCTCGAACATTCATGAAGATGCATCAGTCACCAGCGATGAATGCAATTCATCCAGCACTTTTGCTGGGCATTCACGGAGGTAAAGAAGAATGCCGAAAGATAACAAGCACAGCGGCAAGAGCGAGAGCCGCCGCGGTGGCAGCTCCAACCGAAGCGAAGCCGCCAAGAAAGGCTGGGAAACCCGCCGTCGCAACAGCACTTCCAAGACCCGGTCTAAGTAGGCCCGGGAAGTCATAGGAGGGCGCGAGCATTAGTGCGAGCGCCCTTTGTCTTTGACGGGATTCGGGATTCGGGATACGAGGGGCGCGTGGACTGAGGAACAAAGTGCCGCAAGAGTTAGAGCCATCCACCTCCACGGTGTGGATGGTCCGAGCCGGAGCCGCCCCAGTACAGCAATTAGTGCGGGTGGGTAACGCCTAACACGCGCTCAAGTCCGGAGAGGTCTCTCCAAGACTTCGCAAATTCCCACCCCTTAGATTCGAATATCTCCCGGACTCGCTGAAGTTGCCCTTGTCCCAATTCCAAAACCATCGTGCCGCCAGGCTTAAGAACTGCATGGGCTTCTTGGCTTAATCGACGATAGAAGGCGTAGCCGTCCTCCTCTGCAAACAGGGCCAGGTGCGGCTCCCAACTCTTGATTTCATCCGGTAGATCGTCGTCGACAGCAACGTAGGGTGGATTTGTTACGATGAGATTGAAAGCGGTGCGCGCAAAGCCTGAAAAGGCATCGCACCTGACGAGTTGGACGTTGGCTCCTAGTTGATCGCAGTTCTCGGAAGCGATATGTAAAGCTTCCATTGAAAAGTCGCCGGCCAGAACGGTCCAAGATGGCCTCTCGAGCTTCAATGTTGCGGCGAGGCAGCCGGAACCGGTGCCGATGTCGAGCACTTTCAATGCTGCCGAAGAGCCTCCGATTTCGAGGGCAGCGTCGACCAAGACCTCTGTCTCATGACGCGGAATCAGAACTCCGGGCCGTACTGAGAAGCGGCGGCCGTAGAACTCGCGCCAGCCCGTGATGTAGGAAAGGGGCTCGTGGGCGAGGCGCCGCTGGAGAAGGTGCTCACCGGCCAGTTCTGAAAAGTCGTGATCGGGGTGAGCGAGAAGCCAGGTGCGATCGACACGGAGTGCATGGGCGCCAAGCATTTGCGCTTCTAGGCGCGCGCTCTCTATGCCCTTAGCGGTCAAGTGCTGCTCAGCCTGACGCAGCCACTCGTCAAGCCTCATCGGCCACGGCATATTTGGAAAGCTTCTTGTGCATTTCGGCGACCAAATCCGCCTCCACAAAGATTCCTTCGTCTCGATAGTCGACCGTGAGGACGCGGCCGTAGTCGTAGCAATCCTGCACAATCGCGGCGTTGCTGTAGGGCACCAGGGCTTTTACGTGCGTGAGCAAGTTTTTGACCTGGTTGACGAGGAGATTCATCAGGTCATCCATCCCCGTCCCCTTGGAGGCGCTGATGGCGGCCGAATTGGGCCACTCTGCTACCAGGCGTCGTGCCTCGGCAGGGTCCTTGAGGCGGTCGATCTTGTTGAAAAGAATGACCATCGGCTTGTCTTCGGCTTTAAGCCCAGCCAAGGTCTCCATGACGGAGTCACGCTGCGACTCCCAGGAGGGCGTGCTCACATCGATGACGTGAAGGACGAAGTCGGAATAAGTGACCTCTTCTAACGTGGATCGGAAAGCAGCGACGAGCTTGGTGGGTAAGTGGCGGATGAAGCCGACTGTATCGGTTAAGAAAAGCGCGTAGCCCTCTGGCAGATCCACCTTTCGGGTGGTTGGATCGAGCGTAGCAAAGGGCATCGCATCTGCCAGTAGCTCCGTTCCGGACATTCTGTTCATTAGGGTCGACTTACCGGCGCTGGTGTAGCCAACGATGCTTGCAAACGGGAACGGGTGCTTGCGGCGGCTAACTCGCTGTTGGTCACGAATTCGCTTGACGTCTTCGATGTCTTCCGTTAGGCGGGCAATCCGGTCCTTGACCATGCGGCGGTCGCTCTCCAACTTCGTTTCGCCTGGGCCCCGCATGCCGATGCCACCGCGCTGTCTCTCAAATTTTGTGTAAACGGACATGAGCTTGGGCAGCATGTACGAGAGTTGAGCAAGCTCGACCTGCAGCATCCCTTCTTTGCTTCGTGCCCGGCGAGCAAATATGTCGAGGATGAGCTGGGTGCGATCTATGACCTTTCGCTCAAACGCCTCTTCCAGGTTGCGGCCTTGGATGCCGGAAAGCTCCGCGTCGACAACAACCATGTCGCTCCCAACCTCTTTGGCGAGCGCGGCCACTTCCTCGATTTTCCCTTTGCCCAGGTAGGTGCCCTTGTGGGGACGATCCAAACGTTGGCGGATTACGGCGATGGGTTCTACGGCGGCGGCCTCGCAGAGTCCCTCCAGCTCCTCTTCGACCATAAGGTCATCGTTCTCGTCCATGTTGATGTAGACAAGAACCGCCGTTTCGGTTGAACTCTGAGTCTCTTCGAGCCCGCGGGCCATAGGCTCTATCTTGACGCACTGGGCCAACCAAATATGGAGTGCGGCGCTAAAGCACCGCACTCCATATTAGGTTAGAGCTTGAAAATACCGAACGATGCGGAAATCAGGAAGCCGCTGAAGTCGACCCCGCTTTGCTTGGGCATCGCATAGTAACGGATTGACGCCCGGAAGTTCTTCCCGCTCATGACGCCCGCCTCAAAAGCCGTCGCGGCTCCGATCTTGTGGCCTCTGTGGATCACGGAAGAATCGTCGGTGACTTTGTAGTCGAAGTAGGATCCACCCACGCCGGCCCTAATGAATGGAACGACAGTCTCATCGGCGTTGCCGAACGACTTCTGAACACCAACCGTTACCGGATACACGGCGAAGTGGTCGCCATGCCCTGAAGCGCCGACGAATCCTAACTCGATGCTGGGACGCCAGTCAGCCGTTCGACGGACCATCATGGGGGTGAGGCCCAGTCGCAAAACGCTGGCTCCAAAGCGTTCACGCAGGAGGCCGCTCGTAGGTCTAAAAACGCCCGCCTCGAAACCGATGTAATCGAACTTCCACTTCGAGTTCTGCGCGTTAGCGAGAAGGCTCACACCCAGTAAGCCAGCCAAACAAAAACATCTTAAAAAAACCTTGCTCATCTCCAATCTCCTCATGCAATGACTTACGTTAACACAATTTGGCTTCAAGGTTCGATACCGACGAGCACAAAACCCTCTGTAAATCGCTTAATTTCAGTCGTTGACGCTTCAACGGCTGCTTTATAGATCGTCTCACCCTTCTTAGCCGTGGCGAGGGTGGCGTATCCCAGCGAGCCCTCTTCAGTGATTTCATCGAACTGAAGGACGGCCCCCTTGACCGGTGGCTCGGTTTTCAATCCATCGTCTCTTAGCCTATCCTTTCGCACCAAGTGCGGGTGCAGGTGCATCATGAGACTAGCCTCCGCCTCACACGCGTGGCGCATGTCTTTGGCCGGGCCCTCGAGTGTTGTTGCGATCTCATCCGTGATGAGGGAAAAGTAACCCAGATGTCCAAACAAGGCGGTCCCAAACCGAGCTTTAAGCTTTCGCAGCGCGACCCCGTTCGGCTCGGTGTTGCCTCCGTGGCCATTAAGGAAATAGAACTTGCGGAAGCCATGAGGAAGGAGGGATTCGACCAGACTTGTTATAGCGCCCTCGTAAGCCTCAAAAGAGGCGCTAATAGTGCCTGGGAAGGCGAGATGGTGGCCAGAGGCGCCCATCCACAAGGTTGGGGCAAGGACAACTTGGTCCGGCAGGTTTCTTTCTACGCCTTGGGCTACCGCGGTCGCGATCAAGGAGTCGGTAAACAAAGGCAGATGAGGGCCATGTTGTTCCAGCGAACCAGTGGGCACAAGAATGGTCACGTCGCGACTCAGCGCGGCCACGTCCTGCCAAGTCAATTCGGAGAGGATCATGCTTGCGGTTCGCAGACATCGAGCACATGGAAGACGAAGCGTGCGTTGCCAAGGGCGAACTCGTCGCCGTCTTTGATCTCGCTTTCGTCCACGCGCTCAAAATCGCTGCGCAGAATGAATGTTCCGTTGGACGACCCCATGTCGGACAGGGTCCAAACGTTGTTGTCGCACGTTATCTTGGCATGCTTCCGCGAGACGTAAGAGCCTTCCGGCAGGCTGGCCAGATCAACGTCGACAGGCCCTACTGCCGGATCGAATCTTCCTATGACAGCGGGTGGGCTTATGGGGAACTTGATATCGGTGGGCGCGCCTCCGCGTTTGACCGTGATCTCTCCACAGGAAGCCTCATGGCCAGGGAAGTCGTCCAAAGGGGTGCTGAAACCTTCAGCGGCTACGCCTGCATGAGGATGGTCAGCCTCAGGCTGCGGATCCTCAGGTTCCGTTGCTACGGTTGCAGCAGGTTCCACATCAGTCGGCATCGGTTCGTCGGTGGACATCAATCCAAATACCCTCCAAGAGCAAGTGCTCAGATTACTTTACTGCC
Source organism: Armatimonadota bacterium (assembly GCA_025363835.1). GTDB lineage: Bacteria > Armatimonadota > Fimbriimonadia > Fimbriimonadales > Fimbriimonadaceae > JANYLD01. The sequence goes on along the minus strand of JANYLD010000235.1, from coordinate 23,502 downwards.
GATCTTCATCACCAGACCGGCATCTCTTCAACTGGATATTCAATGAAGAGTAGCGCCGCTCCCTTGTCAATCGTGACGGTGACTTGCTCCGCTTCAGTTCGATTAGAAATGCTGGTGGATTTTTGGATGCCAAGTTGGGCGCCTTTCAACGGCCATTGGCAACCCGTCAAATGAACTCCGTCACACGGTTCCAGTCCGAGCAGAGACAGCCTTCGGCCGGGCTTCGTGGCGAGACGCCGGGGGCGTCCTGGCTTTACGATCCAGCCCACGCCCCGCCGGTAGGCGAGGCGGACGTCAAGTTCTGACCTCGCTGCGCTTTGGAGTGTCGCCAATACGTGATCAGGCAAATCCCCCTCCACGCCGATGAGAGTGATTGAAGGGTGACCCTCTTGCGCGGCTTGTCCGAGGAGTTTGTCGCAATCTGTGGTGTCTTGATCCGCGACAAAGAGCTGCTCTGCGCCGCTTGCCAGACTGCCCGGGGAAATTGAATCCATGTCACCGATGATCAGGTCGGGAACGGTTTCTATAGCAAGAAGCAGGTCTGCTCCCGCGTCCGCCGCAATGATCCTGTCGGCACCCTCCGCCCACCTTTGCACCAAGTCCCTTGAAAGGTCTCCGCCTGCGAGAACGCCCAGCAACCGCAGAGAGTTTTCCACACCTCCCTTCTACCTGAAGTGTGGATTAGTCGGGGGGAATCCATGTGTATAGAATTAGGACGAAAGGCATAATCCTAAAAGAATTCTAACCGTGTAGACAGGTGTCGGTTGCGCTTGACAGAATGGGAGTTATCGGCAGAAAACAATTGCAAAATTCAGTAATTCAACTCTATATGGGTGTGAAAGCCGTGCAGGGGCATTTTTAGTCGGATTCTAGGCCATTCAGGGACTTGGAATGAAGGTGGAAAAAGTCGTAGCGTGTGTATACTGCGTTTCCCTCCAAAGGCCCGAACGCCAAAAGAACCCTTCAAATGAATGACCAACTTTCTCTGGAAGACACAGCCGACCTAGTGCGGCTCCGACGCGCCTGGGATGCGGTGTTGAGAAGGCTTTCAGCGGAGGTTCCTCCGGCCTGGTTAGAGCGTTTTATTCGACCCCTGATGCCGGTTTCCATAGAGGGCGGGGTTGCGAATTTGGAGGTTCCTGGCCGCTTCGTGATGGAGTGGGTTAAGGAGCGTTACATCGGCACGCTCGAGACCTTGTTGAGCGACGAAATCGGCGAGCCGATTACGATTGACTTGAGGCTTGAGCCGCGAGAGAAGCCAGGCTCGGCGACGACAAGTGCTCCAGTTTCGATCAACCACAAGATCGAAGAAAGCAATTTTAGGCCGTTTGAGCGGTATACGTTCGAGACCTATGTGGTGGGACAGAGCAATCGCCTGGCCTTTGCGGGCGCCAACGCAGTTGCCGCCGATCCGGGAGTTAAGTACAACCCGCTATTCATCTATGGTCCGTCCGGACTCGGTAAGACTCACCTTTTGCACGGCATTGCTCGCGAGATCCTTGCACGCAATCCGAAATATCCTCTGGTCTACGTGTCCGCCCAGCAGTTTGCGGAAGAGTTCGTAACCGCGTTGCAGAACAATCGCATCGACCAATTCCGGAAGTCGCAACGCAACGTGAGCATGTGGCTTGTGGATGACATCCAATTTATCGCGGGCAAAGATAAGACCCAAGAAGAGCTATTCCACACGTTTAACCACCTCCAATCGCTCGGAAAGCAGATCGTTCTCACCTCCGACCGGCCGCCAAGGGATCTCTATTTGATGGACGAGCGACTGCGCTCCCGTTTCGAAGCGGGCCTTGTCGCGGACATCCAGATGCCGGACACGGAGACTCGTTGTGCGATTCTTTTGAGCAAGGCGGTCCAGGAGCGAGTCCATCTCGATCACTCGGTGGCGATGTTTCTCGCCGAGAACGTGCCCGGCAATATTCGAGTTTTGGAAGGAGCGCTGACCAAATTAGCGGCTCAAGCCAGCCTCTTCGGCATGCAGGTCAATCTCGAACTCGCCCAGGAGTTGGTCGAAAAGTATTACCGTTCAGGCGTTTTAGCCAAGCCCGGCTTCGATCAAATCGTTGATGCGGTCAGCAGGCACTTTAAGATCGCATCGCCCGACATCAAAGGCGTATCCAGAAAGGCTCCGATTGTCCACGCCCGCCATGTAGCGGTCTTCGTGACTCGGGAAATCACCAAGGACTCTTGGAAGCACATCGGCTCGCTCTTCGGAGATCGAGACCACACTTCGATGATGCACGGGTATCAAAAAATCTCCGTGATGATGCAGCGAGACAAAGACCTGCGTGCAGTTGTCAAGATGATTATCCGAAACCTCTATCCGGATGCGTAGGATGCCAGTGCTCAGGGCTGAATGCTGAGTGCTGAGTGCTGAGTGCTGAGCACAGGACTTTGTTTGCACCCTTCACACTCCGAGGACCGCTCAGCCCTCAGCACTCAGCACTAGTAGCTTAAACTATCTGCACGTCGTGGGCGCCTGCTTGCGTCTCGCCGATGATCGCGGCGGTTTCTCCGGCCAAATGAAGCTTGTGGACGATGCCTGGTGCGGCTTCGCGTTGAGCAAACAAGACAAGGCCAATCCCCATATTGAAGGCGCGGAACATCTCCTGATCCGGCACCTGGCCCGATTCTTGGATGAGCCGAAAGATCGGTGGTACGGTCCACGAGCGTCGCTCAATGACGGCTCTTATGTCCGAAGGCATCACGCGAGGCAAGTTGTCGTAAAGTCCGCCGCCGGTGATGTGAGCAATAGCGTAGATCGCTTCCGACTCTTGAAGGAGCGGATAGACGCCGTTGAAATAGCAGCGGTGGGGCCGAAGGAGCTCTTCGCCGAGTGTGTTGCCTAAGATCGGAATCTCGTCCCTCACCGAGAGTCCACCCAGCTCCAGGAGAGCGCGTCGAGCAAGCGTGTACCCGTTTGTATGAAGGCCGTCGCTCATGAGCCCGATGATCGCCGCACCGGGCTCCATCTTGCCGCGGGGGAGCTTCTTGGAAGCGTCTACAATGCCGACAATAGCGCCGACGATGTCGATTTCGTCTTCAACGTAAACGCCGGGCATCTCAGCCGTCTCTCCGCCAATAAGGGCGCAGCCCATCGAGGCACACGATTCGGTCATGCCGCCGAGCACTTCCTCAAAAATCAAGCCCGATAGGCGCGAACAACCGAAATAGTCGAGAAAGAAGAGCGGCCGGGCACCCTGACAAAGGATGTCGTTGGCGCAGTGGTTGACGAGGTCCTTGCCGAGGTCAGAGTAACGCCCTACCATGGCCGCAACCTTAGTCTTCGTGCCAACGCCGTCTATCGAGCTGACCAAAATCGGATTCTCGATCTCCGGGAAGGAAGCCCGAAACAATGCGCCGAACCCACCAATGCCGCCGATGACGCGATCGTTATAAGTGCTCTGGAGCCCACCCGCAATAGCCCGCAAAGCCCTTTGCGCTTCGTCGATGTCCACGCCTGCCTGGCGGTACGTGAGGGAATCGTGGGGCATGGATTTATTGTGGCATGGAGGGCATTGGGCATTGGGCATTGGGCATTGGGCTCTCGGCTCTGCCTCGGCTTTGGGACACTTCACCACAACGGCAGTAGGAGCACAACGGTTCACAACGCTGGATCCCGAATACGATGGTGCGTAGAAGCGAGGTTCTGCCTGAGAAACGGGCGATTCCGGCGTCGTGAACCGTTGTGTTTGTTGAGCTGTTGTGGTGAAATCCCGAAAGTCGAATTTGTCGAAAAAGGCCCGTTCCCAACACCTAACACCCTCCGTAAGGTAGATTCTCCGGTTGTTCCCGGGGGCGTAGCTCAGTGGTAGAGCAGCGGCCTTTTAAGCCGTTGGTCCAGGGTTCAAATCCCTGCGCCCCTATATTCGCAACCAAATCGCGTTATGCGCGTAAAATGTTGCGTCCGCTCTTGCCGGACGACGAATGGAGAATTTTGCTGATCGGTATCGAGGGGCGGCGTTCCTCACCCTACTTCTTGGAACGCTGATCCTCGGAGTCGTTATCATCCTTCCGTTTCTCCCAGCTTTGCTCTGGGCGGTTGTCTTCAGCATCTTGATGTATCCGATGTATAAACGGCTGACCGCCTTTTTGCGTCGAAAGGGCTTCAAAAGGAGCGCAGAGACGTGGGCAAGCAGTTTGACTGCGTTCGTTACTTTCTTGATCATATGCGTCCCGTTCGTTCTCATCGGCATTGGCCTTTACGCGCAGGTCGCAGCATTGCTCCATCAATTTAAGGCCACGCAGACTGGGAACGAAAGCATGGTTGCGGAGGTTCTTCGCCATGTCGACGATGCGATTAAACCCATAACGGCCCGCTTCGGCACTGGCACTTTGAGCCTGGGGGACTATGCCCAGGCGAACAGCCCTGAGATTGTAAAGGCTCTCCAGGAGCCGGTTAGCCATGCGGCCGGAAAAATCATCTTCACCGGCGTTTCCCTCGTGATTGCCTTACTCACGATGTTCTTCATGCTGCGAGATGGCGAGCGGCTGAGGCAGCCCGCCTACGAACTTCTTCCGCTCGCACCCGAGCGAACGGCGGCGATTATTAAGCACATCGGTGAAACCGTCTATGCAGTGTTTATAGGCACGGTGCTGGTCGCAATCATACAGGCCTTCCTCCTCGCGATTGGATTTGAGATCGCACACGTGCCTAATGCTTTCCTGTTCGGGATCATGGCCGTCTTTTTGTGCACGATCCCCTTAGTGGGCGCGCCGCTTATCTACATCCCCGCTGCAATCCTTCTCGCGGCTAACGGCCAATACGTTCACGCCGGTATCGTGATGGCCTTCGGGCTCGTTGTCACCAAGCTGGACTACTTCTTGCGCCCGCTCCTCATTGGCAACCGCACCAACCTCCATCCGATTGGTATTTTCTTTGGGATTCTAGGTGGGGTGTATATGTTCGGCCCTGTTGGCTTGGTCGCCGGCCCGATGGTTTTGGCAGTGTTGCTAGCCCTGCAGGATGTCGTCCGGGAGCGAGTCCGAGGAACGACGGAGCTGAGTGTGGTCGTTAACGAAAATGGCAACGGGTAACGAGCCTCTTGGACCCGTTACCCGTTATCCGTCACCGGTTACTGCTTGTCCTTCTAGACTAGCCTCCAAACGGTGTGCCGCCGCTGAACGAGTCCGTTGCACCCGGTAACGGCGAGCGGTCACGTACGGTTGCAACCGTGAACGAGACGTAGTTCTTGTCGCCTGGCATTCCAGGGGGCATGTTCTGCGGCAGAGAGGGCACCTGGTAAATGTTGGGGACGTTGGAGCCCATGTTGAAGTTGGTGGAGACGAACGTTCCTGCGATCTGATTCTGCTTGGCGCTCTGGATGGTGTCCTGGGCATAGAACGCGCCGGCCATCGAAAGCTGCGCAGATCCAGCGCCCGTCGCCAGGTTCAGGTTTCCTGCAGCAATAACTCCCAGCCGGGTTTGTGTTGGGAAGATTTGTCCGTTCTTAGGCAATAGGTTGCCGTCGACGTTGACGCTCTGGGTGCAGTAGAAAGTTCCGCTTCCGATGTAGGATAGATCGCTGCCCTTGGCGCCCAACTGCAGGTTGCCTGATACCTTGACGATCCCCGTGATGTTGATCAATCCAGGCGTTCCAGGCGTAAAGGTGATCTTGTTGCCGTGAGAATCTGGACCGTAGCTAAACGCGGCCGTGTTTGCGAGAATAGTCGTGATTGGGATGGTCATCGAATTGGCGTCTAGGAAGCTCTTCTGGTCAGTCCACGAAGTGCCGTTCTTGTCAACGTACGTCTGGGCGCCGATGCCCGTGAGGATCGGGAACGTCATACCGAGATTGCCGAGGTCATAAGTGTTGGTGGTGCCGTTGTCGCTGTAAACAGAGGAAGCGCCCTTGTTTCCCGTATAGCCGTCACTTACATACGTGCCGTCAACAGTGCCTTTGCTCAGCCCGCTGTCAACCACGCCAGTCTGGCCAATCGAGGCAGTACCGCTGATAGACACTTCTCCGTGTTTGACGCGGACTTCTGCGCTAAGCGTCTTGATTCCTCCGACCGTTGGGATTGGAGGGATTTGCGCCATAAGGCTTGCCGGCATGGTGGAGTAGTTGTTGCCGATCATCGCCGTTCCAGAAAAGCTCGTATCCAAGCTGGTTTGAGTCATGGGCGGGTCATACACGCCGTTTGCATTAAGGTCGTTGAAAGGATCGGGCGGGGCGTACGTTCCCGTTCCTAGAAGGTCGGTAAAAGGTTCCCCAGCATCCCAGTGGCCATTTTTATTCTTGTCCGTGTAAGGGTCGCCGGAGAAGTACGTGCCGGTTCCATAAAGGTCCAGATACGGTTCTCCGTCACCAAGAATGTGCACGGAGCCCATGATGTCGACGTTGCCGTTTATGGCTTGGCCGCTGGCACCAGCTCCGGCGAAGATCGCGTTGTTCCAAATTCCGACGTTATGGGCCTTGAAATAGCAGCGTGCGCTTCGCGTAATGCCGTTATAGGTAACCGTTGCGGTGCAGTAGGCGAAGGTTCCACTGGTGGGCGTCACCCAACCGGTAGCGGTACAGCCTGGTGCAACGACGTTGAGATCGCTACTCAAGTCAGTCGACATCGCCGCCAGTGTGATGCCGCCGCTTGTTTGTGTCTGCAGCGTTTGGTAACACTTCCCCGTCATCTGGTCGAGAGCGGCAAAGGACGCCTGCTCTGCGATCATGGAATCACGGTCGTGCTTGATCCTCCGCAGGCTCTGTGTGCCTAGGCTTGCGACGCCGAGGCATACCGTGATGAGCACGCCCAGCGCTAGGACGACGTAAGCAGCCACCACTCCCTTATCTCTTCTTCTCATTATGTGTTCCTCAACTTGACAGTCTCTTTCATCCGTTCGTAGCGAATGTTTCCGTTAATTTTTTGCTGGGTCATGAGTTGCATGACGATGACTTTATGCGCCCCTACAATGGAAAAAGTGAAAGGCACGTAGGCCTGGTGGTAGGTGGTGGAGGTTGGGTCCGGATCGATGCCGGTAATGTTCTTGCACAAGACCTGGCCGGTCCGTACATCCGTCAAAGTTCCTGCCACAAAGTCCACCTTGAAGCCACGCGCAACGCCGTCGCCGGTGAGCGGGTAGATGTATTCTTTCTCGCCAGTATTTGTGTCTGTGGTGGTCCCAACCTTTGGCAACGTGAAGTCGACTTCGTTGCCGCCGTTTACGATCGTAGCGGACATTGCGGTTCTGGCAAATTCACTCATCCATCGCAAGCCCTGCGCGTTCTTGCCCCCATTCGTTAAGTCCGCGGTGGTCCGAGCCATGTAGGTAAGGCCCGTCACCATGAGAGATAAGGTGCCTAGAGTGATGAACATCATCAGGCCCGCGCCAGTGACGAGTTCGACAAGCGTAAATCCTTTTGCTTTCTTCATGATCGGAAGGCTCCAAGGATGGTTCCCATGGATACTGTCTCAGTTGTTCCGAAAGGATTCTTCCAAGTCACAGTGGCAATTACCTGAGATGAACCGTAATTGATGGTTGTGATCGTCAGGGTCCCGGTGCCGTTATGAAGGCTGTCTGCCGGCGCGTAATCCATCGCGTCGTCGAGCGGGCAGTGATTAAAGGTGTACGGCGAAGCGTTCTGGCCACCATCGACAAGAAGCATTCCGGTGAGGTTTGTCGCAGTTAGCTTCGTGGGCGAGAGCAACTGAATGTGTTCGAGCATCTTGGTGCAAATCTGGGTCGCCTTTTGCTCCTCATCTCCCATCGCGTGGGACTTAGAGATGACGGGGAACATGCTGTAGAAGCTCGCAGCTCCCATGGAAAGCAGGATCAGACCGATAATGCAATCGATCAGTACGTTGCCGCTCTGGACCTTAGAGCGCCGTTTCATGCGGGCATGCGTAGACATGCTTGACTAATCGGCACCCTATGGGCGGCGCTGTAGCCGGTAAAAAGCCTGCGTTTGGAGAATTCTTAGCTGACCCGGGCCAAAACCCAGAATATTGGCCGGGCCCTAGATGGCTTCTACCGGTTGCGCGGCAAGCGCCTTCCTCTTATGGACCAATGCGGCCTTGACCAGTCCTTGGAATAGTGGGTGCGGCCGGTTCGGTCTCGACTTAAATTCCGGATGGGCCTGAGTTCCGACAAAGAACGGATGCCCCGGGATTTCGATCATTTCGACCAATCGATAATCGGGCGAGACTCCCGATATAACCATTCCATGTTCGGTCAGCTTCTCCCGGAAGTCGTTGTTAACCTCGTACCGATGCCGATGCCGCTCGGTGATGCGCGTTGAACCGTAGAGCTTCTGGGCGATCGTTCCGTTGACGAGGTTGCACGGCCACGAGCCCAATCGCATGGTGGCGCCCTTTTCAGCGACTCCCTTTTGCTCAGGCAGCAGGTGAATGACGGGATAAGGCGGATTTGCAACCACCTCCTCCGTGTTGGCCCCGGTAAGGCCGCACATGTTTCGCGCGAACTCGACGACGGCCATCTGGAGGCCGTAGCAGATGCCTAGGAACGGCAGGCCGATCTCCCTGGCATAGCGAATTGCTTCGATCTTCCCTTCGATGCCCCTCTCTCCAAACCCAGGCGCAACAACCAAACCGTCGACGCCTTTCAGCATCTCCTCCGGCGGCCTGCCGCTCTCCATCGTGTCACTCTCGATCCATGTGATGTCGACCGAGCAGTCGTTCGGAATTCCGGCGTGGATGAGTGACTCTGCGATGGACTTGTACGAGTCGCCATTGCTGGTGTACTTGCCGACCACCGCGATGCGGCATTGGTTCTGCGGGCTCTTGAGGGTCTTGACGATCGATTTCCATTCGTCGAGGTCGTTATGGGTTGCCTCGAGGCTGAGTCTTTTGCAGACAAACTCGCCGAGACCATCATTTTCGTAGTGGAGAGGGACTTCGTAGATGGTGGCCGCATTGCGCGACTCGATTACCGCTTCCGGGGGGACACCGCAAAACAGAGAGATCTTCTCTTTAACTTCTTGGGCGAGCGGCACTTCCGTGCGGCAGACGAGCACGTCTGGGGCGATACCGATCTCGCGGAGCTGCATGACGCTGTGCTGGGTCGGCTTGGTCTTCACCTCATGCCAAGGCCCGACCTGGGGGACGAGGGTTACATGGACGTATAGAGTGTTCTCAAGCCCAAACTCGGTCCGCATCTGGCGAATGGCTTCCAGAAAGGGAAGGCTCTCGATGTCCCCCACGGTGCCGCCGATTTCCGCGATGACGACGTCCGCCTCTTGCTCTTTGGCGAGGTCCACGATGCGCTTCTTGATTTCGTTGGTGACATGGGGAATTACCTGGACAGTGGCGCCCAAGTAGTCGCCCCTGCGCTCAGCTTGGATGACGCTTAAGTAAACCTTTCCGGTTGTGACAGAGGAGTTGCCGGAGCAGTTGACGTCCATGAACCTCTCGTAGTGGCCCAGGTCGAGGTCCGTCTCGGCCCCGTCCTCTGTGACGAACACCTCACCGTGCTGAAACGGGTTCATGGTGCCTGCGTCGACGTTAATGTAGGGGTCGAGCTTGACTGGGGCGACGGTGAATCCGCGATTTCTGAGGAGCCGGCCGAGGCTTGCGGTGGTGATTCCCTTACCAATCGAACTCACGACACCACCTGTCACAAAAATAAACTTCGCCATGCTTCCTCCGAACCCCTTCCCGACTAATCAGGAGCAACGAAACCACGCACAAAGACGCCGAGCACAAACGCAACGATGCGCTCGCGCAAAAAACCTTTGGGGGGTTTGAGAGATTATACAGCCATCGGGGTGGGAGGACCCCCGAAATCCTTGCGCGGAACTCGGAATTTGAAGTGTCACATTTCCTCAACCCGCCCTAGGGGGGTTGGGATGAGGAATGAAGATATCCAGGGAGAGCTGAACGATCCCACTCCCGGACTCGTATACTTCCTTTGGTGAGCCACGGCTTCTACACGCCCGAACCCGCTCCTAACCACCTTTCGATGGATGAGGCCAAGGAGCTCATTCGCATCCACCAACACCGCGAGGCGCATTTGGATGCGGGCGTGACCGTGCGGGATATGGCTGAGACACTTGGGCTGCCGGACGCCGAAGTTCAGGAAATGCTGAACGGGCTCAGGGCTAGGAAACGGATCGTGGCTCAGCCCATTTTTACTCCTGGTCATCGGAGGAACCACCGATTGTTGCCTACTGTCGCCATGATGGCCGTTCTCCTCACCACCGCTTTCGTAGTGATTTTGGTTTCAGCGGTGAATCCCTTCGGCCGGGAGGACTCCACCACGTATCCTAGTTATGCCGGAGAAAACTTGTATGCGCATGACGCGGTTTTGGCGGGCAAAAGGCTGGGCATTACCGCGCCTGCAGGGTTCAGCTATGAGATTAGGATCGATGCCGACGACGTCGCAACGCTCGGCTCCATAAAGCATTTCATCCCCATGGCGGACATTACGCCGGAGAACTCCCACGTCTTCCAGGAAGAGTTGACGAACGACGTGATCGACGCCCTGAACAAGATGGTCGCTCAAAGTCCGCCTAAATGGGTTAACGGAGAAGCCGTGGCCGAAGCCCTTAGCAATTACTACTTGGGCGGCGATCCCGTTCCTTCGACATACACGGTGAGGAAGTCGCAATTTCCTTACAAGCCCTCCAGCCCAGAAGGTAAAGCGCTTCACGATTCGGTCCTCAACTCGATCAAGGAGAACTGGGAGAAGATAACCGAGCCGCATTATCGAAAACCGGACGACGTCTCGACTCACTTCTAGGCGAAGCTGCGAACCTTAGTGCGGTTATCCAGTCGCAAGTTCGCCATTGGGCCTTTGGCTACAACCCATTCGCAATCCCGCTCGTATACTTCAAATGGTGAGCCACGTCTTCTCGTCCCAGGATCAAGACCCCGGCCCTCAACGGTTATCCGTCGAGGAAGCGAAGGAGTTGATTCGGAACTACCAACACCGGGAAGCTGCTTTTGACGAGCAGGTCACAGTGCAGGATATGGCTGAGACGCTCGGTTTGCCGACTTGGCAGGTTGCGCAAATGGTCCAGGATCTACGAGCCAAACAGCTACTTCCGGGTGAACCCATGCCGGCCGGAGAATGGTTGAAGAAGCGGCTGTGGATATGGGCCCTGGCCGCCGTTGCGGTTATGGGAATCGCCTCGAGTTATAACCGTTTCACTCCACATATTCCGCATGCGGCGAATCGCGTCGTGACGGACGGAATTTACGATCATGACAAGGTTGTCCAGGGCCGCGCCTTTGGAATGACCGCGCCCCCCGGATTCAGCTACGAAGTCAAATTCGACAACGTCGACGCAGCGGCGAATGGCGATTCCAAGCACTACATGCCAGTCGACGACCTTTCCGACACAAACCGGGCGATCATTCAAGGAGAGTACGCCGACGCGATTGCCGACGGGTTCGGAAGAGCCATCGTTCGCGTGCCTCCTCACTGGGTGGACGGGCAGGCTGTAGGCCGCTTCCGGCCAAATTATTACGATGCAGGGTTGGCCGACGGAATCGACATCACGATCCCCCAAGACGCTTATCCCGCCGACGCCAAGTCTCCATCGGGTTATGATCCCAAATCCCCGGCAGGCAAGGCGTTTCGCGATGAGATTCTAAAGGATGTCAAAGAACACTGGGACGACATCACCAGCTAAGTCAATAGCGCGTTCCTAGTTCAACGGTAAAATCTGCGCTCCCATGGACTATAGGCGACAGTACGTCAGCGACTTGCTCAAACTTGCACCGGGCACGCAGGCGTCTGCTTATGGGTGGGTTAAGACGCGGCGAGACAGCAAGGGCATCTCGTTTGTCCAGGTGAACGACGGCTCCTGTTTCCAAGACCTGCAGGTGATCGTCAACGACGGGATGATTGGCGACGACGATCTCAAGCGCATCACTACCGGAGCTTGCGTCCGTTTCGACGGTGAGATCGTTGAATCCCCTGCCGCGGGCCAGGCGGTTGAGTTGCGGGCACGTGGGGCAGAAATATTTGGACCGGCGGATCCGCAGAGTTATCCGCTTCAGAAGAAGGGCGCGTCCTTTGAGTTTCTTCGGGAAATCGCCCACCTTCGGTCGCGCGGCAACACGTTTGGCGCAGTTTTCCGCATTCGCGCCGAGGCGGCACAAGCGATCCACAGCTTCTATCACAAGCGCGGGTTCCACTACATCCAGACTCCAATCATCACCGCTAGCGATTGCGAGGGTGCGGGGGCAATGTTTGCGGTCAGCACCTTGCTGGAGTCCGAGCTTTGCTCGACGCCGGAGGGAGAAAGCTCCAAGTGGCGTTTGAAGGGCACAGACCCGGCTGAGGATTTCTTTGCCAAGCCGGCGTTCCTAACCGTGAGCGGCCAGCTTGAAGCGGAGTCGCTCGCGTTGAGCATGACCAACGTGTACACCTTCGGCCCAACTTTCCGAGCTGAAAATTCCAGCACGAGCCGTCATCTCGCGGAGTTCTGGATGGTCGAACCGGAGATGGCCTTTTGTGACCTGGAAGGCAACATGAACTTGGCCGAGGAGTTCCTTAAAGAGACCATCTCCCACTTGCTGGACAAGCGGGCGGACGACCTAGAGTTCTTCAACCAGCGAATTGAGCCCACGCTTCTGAAGACACTCGAGCACGTGACCAAGTCTGACTTCGAAAGGATGACCTACACCGAGGCCGTTAAGCACCTCGAGAGCAGTGGGGAGAGGTTTGAATATCCGGTTTTTTGGGGCGCGGACCTGCAGAGCGAGCATGAGCGTTGGCTGACTGAGACTAAAGTGGGACGCCCCGTTATCCTGACCGACTATCCGAAGGAGATCAAGGCCTTTTACATGCGCATGAACCCAGACGGGAAGACGGTTCGCGCTATGGACGTATTGGCGCCGCGCATCGGCGAAATTATCGGCGGTTCTCAAAGGGAGGAGCGTCTCGACCTTCTGAAATCCCGAATCGAGGAATCCGGACTGCCGCTGGAACCGTATTGGTGGTATCTGGACCTTCGACGCTTCGGCTCCGCGCCTCACGCCGGGTTTGGCCTTGGCTTTGAGCGATTTCTCATGTACGTGACCGGCATGAAGAACATCAGGGACGTCATCCCGTTCCACCGCACGCCCGGCCACGCGGAGTTTTAAGCTGCGCCTACCCATCTTTAAACGCTTCGACCCTCGTCTTTCGAGCGAGTTGAAGTCTCAGCGTAGAACGATCGCCAAAGGGCTGATCTGCGTCCTTTTCGTGGCTTTAAGCGCAGCCTTTTCCGCTATCTTGGTCAAGTACAGCATTCAGGCGATCAGTGATCTTGAGCAGATCCAAGACCAGCGCATCATGGGAGCGAGCGAAGTTCGCCAGGTTGCGAGTGGTGTCCATAAGTCGCCTGTCGTGATGGCGAAGGACCTCGCGGCAATCGAGCAACTGCGCCCAAACCGCGGCAACCTGACTCAAACCGAAGAGTTCCGCCTGGCCCAATCGATGCGTGTGCAATGGAGGGACCTTCACGACCAGCTTCAGATCGTTTACGACTTAAGGCTGGGCGTTGCCAAAGCCAAAAACCTTACGTTCCTACAACGAGTTGGGGCGTGGGCTCAAAAGGACCCGCTAGGCGATGCCTCGCCGATGAACCGCCTCCTCTTCTGGTGCGGCTTCATTATCGCGCTCTACATCATGCGGTACTGGTTCACGCGGGGCCTCACCTATTACCTCGGTGAAGCCGCCAACCGCCTTTCCAGCGACCTCCGCATCAAGCTGTTTAACAAGCTCCAGCGCCTGCCCATCAGCTACTTCAATGAGAAGCGGGCGGGCGCCATCCAGAGCGTTCTCACCAACGATGTCAACGTCTTCGAAAATGCCGTGGGGATTGTTCGTGACAGCCTGGAAGGTCCGATTAAGATGATCGTTTCCGCGACCATCATTGCCATGCTGCAATGGCGCTTATTCGCGGTTGCTTTACTCATATTTCCGTTCATGATCATCGTCATTCAGCGTAACGCGCGGAAGATGAAGCAGGCTCAAAAGGTGGTTCAGGAAAACTTGGCCGACGTTTCCGCGATGACGAACGAGAGCCTCCTCGGCACCCGCATCATTCGAGCGTTCTCTGCCGAAGACTCGATGGAGGTTCGATACCGGCAACTGGTGGAAACGGGCTTCCGCCGTCAGATGCGGGCGGTTGGATACATCGCCAAGCTAAGGCCGGCGGTTGAACTCATCGGCGCCGTTGGCCTCGCGGCCGTGCTGCTCCTCTGTGGATTCCTCGCCCGGGGTGGCTCGCTGTTTGTGGCGGATATCGCCGCCATTCTCATTCTTCTCGACAATATCAACCAAGGCTTTCGCAGTATCGGCAACGTGCAGAACACCTACGCCCAGGTCCAAGCCGCCACCAACCACATCTACGACGAGATACTCAGCGTCCCCGACGAGCACGTCGATTCGCGCGGCAACAAAGCTCTGCCGACCACCCGCGGGGAGATTGAGTTTAAAAACGTCTCCTTCACCTACCCGGACGGCACCGCAGCTCTCAAAGATGTCTCCTTCACCATCCAACCCGGAACCAGCCTCGCTCTCGTCGGGCCAAGCGGAGGAGGGAAGAGCACGATTGCGGACCTGATGCTCCGCTTCTACGACCCCACCCAAGGCCAAGTCCTCTTCGACGGTGTGGACGTGCGCGAATTGAACTTGGAGTGGCTGCGATCGCAAATCGGCGTCGTACCCCAGCAGACGTTCCTCTTTGCCGGCACCATTGCCGAGAACATCCGAATGGGCAACCCGACGGCCACTGATGAAGAGGTGAAGGAAGCGGCGAAGGCGGCCCACGCCGATGAGTTCGTTACCGAGATTCCCGAGGCGTATGACACGCTCGTCCACGAGCGAGGCGTACGCCTCAGCGGAGGGCAGATGCAGCGCGTTGCCATTGCCCGCGCCCTCGTCCGCAAGCCAACTATGCTCCTTCTCGACGAAGCGACGAGCGCGCTGGACGCTCACAGCGAGAAGAAGGTCCAGGAGGCTTTGGATGAAGTCATGAGCCAGCGCACCACCCTTTTCATCGCTCACCGCCTCACCACAGCAGCACGGGCTGACAGAATCGCCATGCTGAGGCGGGGCGAAATTATCGAACAAGGCTCCCATGCCGAGCTTATCTCGGCCAACGGCGCTTATGCGGCCATGTACCGCGCCTTTAACAGCGGCGTCCTTGCAGAGGAGATCAGCTAGGCTTGAACTCAGCGATCCTATGCCAGGACCTCACTTGCGGCTATCCAGACAGGATAGTGCTCGAGAACATCAACTTGGAGGTAAATGCGGGCACGGTCGTCGCCCTTCTTGGCCCGAACGGTAGCGGTAAGTCCACGCTCCTTAAAACCATTACGGGCGAGATCGCTCCCCTATCCGGCTCCCTCTCAATCGCCGGCCGTCCCTCCGGCCAATTCAGCACCCGAGAGCGGGCCAAACAAGTGGCGTTTGTTCCCTCGGAAGAGCGCAGCGAGTTCCCATTTCTTGTTCGAGAGATTGTCGCCTTGGGCCGCATTCCGCACTCCGAGGGTTTGTTCGATAGCGAAGAAGACAAGCGAATCGCCGAGGAAGCGATGGACCAAGCAGAGTGCCAGCATGTGGCAGACCGAACGATCATGCACGTGAGCGCGGGAGAAAGGCAGAGAGCCCTAATCGCCAGGGCCCTGGCTCAGAAGGCGCCGATCCTGCTACTGGACGAACCCACTTCCCATCTCGATCCTGGCCACCAGGTGAGCGTGGTCAAGCTTGTTCGTTCGCTGGCAGCCGGAGGGCTCGCCGTGCTCGTCGCTCTCCACGATCTCAACCTTGCCGTGCATCTGGCCGATGATGGGGTTTTGCTTGGTAACAAGCAGATCGCCTGCCAAGGAAGGATTGGAGAAGTCTTGTCGGATAGCCGCCTGGACAAGGTTTACGGAACGAGCTTTGAAAGAATAAAGGGCTTAGACGGATCAATCCGTTTAAGCCCTTTATTTACATCAAAAGCCTAGCCTGCGCCTGATTCTTTGCTATACCACTGGCTTTGCGAATTGACGCTTGCATCTTGCGGGTCGACCTTTTTGGGCGGGGTATAGGCCGGTGCCATAATCTTGGGCTGGTCCTTGGAAATCGCCTCGACTCCATGACCTTTAACGGGCATGTCGTCGTCGCTCTTGTCGACAACCATAACACCCGAAGCCGGCTTTGACCCAGCAATTTTTTTGGTCCTAGCCGCGTCATCTTCGGCGAGCTTCTTCTTGTCTTGGTCTAACTTGGCTTTCTCGGCCTGCTGCTCGGGCGTAAGCTGGCCGGCATTGGCACTCGGGGTTTGGGTTGCGGCGGAAAAGGCGCTCGCATTGAACGCCATAACCGAGACCAGGAGCAGGATAACAATCGCGGCTAGGAAAATAGGTTTCTTGCGCTTCTTCATTTGGATACGAACCTTTCGATAATAATGGCTACTTAGATGGTATCAGAAACCGCGCCAAAAATCGCGATCGATGCGCGTCTCTTAGGCGGCCAGAGCACCGGAGATAGCACGTACTGGACCGGCCTCCTTTTGGGCCTTAGCCGCGTTAACGCTAATTTCCGGTTTCTGCTCTTCTCTAACGCTCGCAAGCCTCAAGGCATTCCCGAATCCGAGAATTTCCAGTGGATTCGCATTCCGGCGCGCAGTTCTCGGTGGTGGAGTTTGACCCGATTTCCGTTGAATGCGAGGCGGATGGGCGCAGGCGCTATCCACACGCAATACAGCCTCTCGCCGCTTGCGGGCAAAACTGGTATTACGACAGTCCACGACATCTCCTTTATGATTGGCCCGCAGTGGTTTAAGCCCAAAGACCGGACTATCCTGCGTACAACGGTGCCGTCCAGCATAAAGCGGGCAGCGCGGGTGATAACAGTTTCAGAGACCTCTCGCAAAGAGATCCAGGAGCGGTTTCCGTTCTCCGGCCAGAAGGTACGTGTCACCTATCTGGCTGCCCATCCCGCGATTTTGCCGCAGAAGAAGCTGGCTGCCAAGAATGGGCTCAAGAAGAGCCTGAAGCTGGAGGGTCCGTTTGTTCTGTCGGTGGGCACCAAATGGCCGAGGAAGAATATGCAGCTCGCGGTTTCTGCCATGGAGATGCTTCCCGCCGAGCTGGGCCACAAGCTCGTTCTCACGGGCAAAGAAGGCTGGGGTGAGCAGTGTGAAAACGGGCGCGTCATCTCCACCGGCTATGTAAGCTTCGATCAACTCTCCGCTCTGTATAGTGCGGCTGATCTCTACCTCGCGCCAAGCCGGCACGAAGGCTTCGGAATTCCGCTCATTGAAGCGTTTGAGTGCGGATGTCCCGTTCTTTGCAGCTCCGGAGGCGCGCTTCCCGAAGTGGCGGGCGATGGGGCGCAGGTCGAGTCAAGCTGGGAGGCGGCCGACTGGGCCCGTGATATCCAGGCTTTGCTGGGTGATTCGAGTAAGCTCGAAGAGCTTCGAACGAGGGGATTGGAGCGCGCTAAACGATTTACATGGGAGGAGACCGCGCGGAAGACGCTGGAAGTTTACAAGGAGGTTCTGGGGTGATCAAACCGGAATTCCTCGCCCTGCTCGGCTGCCCCGCATGCGCGGAGCGTAGCCCGTTGAAACAGGTTGGTAACTATCTGGTCTGCACCAAGGACGGCACCGGCTTCCCCATCGAGGACGGTATTCCCCGGCTCCTCCCTGAAAGCGCGATCCCACCCGAAGTGATGAAGGACAAAACCCAATGAGCGGCGCCGGCTACAAAGTCCTTATCCTCCACGGCCCCAACTTGAACTTGACCGGCTTCCGAGAGCCCGACGTCTATGGGAAGAAGCCCTTGGACGAGATTGACGCGGACATCCAGGCGGCCGCAGTTAAGCTGAACGTTGAAGTCCGTATCCTGCAGTCCAACTCGGAAGGCGTCTTGATCGACACGATTCAGGAGCACCGTCGCTGGGCCGATGCCATCGTTATCAACCCCGGCGGTCTGTCCCATTATTCGATCGCCCTTCGCGACGCGCTAACGAGCGTGCGGCTGCCGGTGGTAGAAGTTCATCTGAGCAATATTCACAACCGTGAAGAGTTCCGTCGCCATTCGGTGGTTGCACCCGTTACAGTTGGTCAGGTTATCGGCTTTGGCGGGTTCGGATACATTCTCGCCATTGAAGCATTGTTAAACGTTGAAAAGGAAGTTCTTTAATGAGTGCCTTAACTAGAGTTCGAGAGAAAATGCGCGAACAGAACCTGCCCGCCATGCTGGTAAGCAACGTGGATAACGCCGGTTGGATGACCGGCTTCAGCGGATCCAGCGCCAACGTTGTGGTGACCCCGGACGACGCTCTTTTCATCACCGACAGCCGCTACACGATTCAAGCCAACGAGGAAGTCAAGGGCGTACCCGTGACGTCTTTTGCCAGCCCTGTCCAGATGACCGACTTTGTCGCCCAACAGCTTAAGATGATGGGCGTCAGCAAGATTGCTTTTGAAGCCAACACGACGACCTATGAGCAGTTTGAGAACCTAAAAGGGAAGCTGAATGGCATTGAGCTGATGCCCGCGCCCGACATTTTCACCGACCTCCGTTTGGTGAAGTCACCCGAAGAGATCGAAAAAATCAGAGCCGCTTGCCAGCTGGCGGACAAGTGCTTTGAGCATGTCCTGCGCCTAATCCAACCTGGCGTTAGCGAATGGGACATCAGCCTGGATATCGAATTTTTCTTTCGCCGCAACATGGCGGAAATCGGCTTCTCCCCCATCGTCGCAAGCGGCCAGCGCAGCGCGTTGCCGCACGGCCGGGCAAGCGAGAAGATATTAGAGGCCGGCGGTTTCGTCACCCTCGACTTCGGCGCGAAGCTGGATGGCTATTGCAGCGACATGACCCGCACCATGGTCCTCGCTCCGCTCTCGGACCGGCATAAGCACATTTACGACTGCGTGCTAGAGTCTCAGCTGGCCGCCCTCGCTATCATGAAGCCCGGTGTTGCCGCCCATGACGTGGACGCCGCGGCCCGAGACACCCTCGCCAAATACGACCTCGCCCAATACTTCGGCCACGGCCTCGGCCATGGCCTCGGGCGCAATGTCCACGACGGAGGCCGGCTCGGCACCAACAGCAAGACGATCCTTGCTCCCGGACAAGTTTGGACCGTCGAGCCTGGCGTCTATATCGCCGGCTTTGGGGGTGTGCGAATTGAAGACGACGTAGTGGTAACCGAAACAGGCATTGAGATCCTCACCCACTCCACCAAAGAGCTCCTTGTTCTGCCCTGATCCGAGCTCCTGCCCCTTACGGCGATGCTTGTGCGCTGGAGGGGGAAGGGGATGGGGTTGGGGGTTCCGGAGGGCCGTATGACCGAAATTCTCAAGCTCCGCTCCGTCGGCCTGGCCGCCCATGGGCCGGTCCTGACTCTGAGCCTTAACCCCGGGCAGTCCGTCGCCATAGTCGGACCGGCAGCAAGTGGCAAGACGCGCCTGCTACGCTTCATTGCCGGCCAAGAAGCTGCGCCAACTGGGCAAATTGAGTTGGGCGCCCGCGCTGGCTGGCCCACGCCCCTCAAGGACAAAAAGCAGACACCCCAACAGCTAGCTCGCACCGGTGCCGCCCAAGGACAGGCCGGCCGCGCCAGCGAAGCCCTCAACGCCACCAGACTTTGGGAGAGCCGTCAAACCCCTGTTGCGGAACTGAGCCCCAGCCAGCAGAGCGCCTGCGAACTGCTCCCGATCCTTTCTCACGAAGGCGAGTTGATTTGCTTGGACGGCTACCTTGACCAGTTGGACCCCTGGACCCTCCGATCCCTCTGGGACTTACTCCGCAAGCGCATGGCCAGCGGCGCTGCTATCGCCGTCGTCACCAACCGGCCGGACGTGGTCGAGCAATGCGATTTAGTTGTCGTCGTTAACGCCGGCCAAGTCAAACACGCCGGCCGCGTCCTCGATTTGCCGCGCAAAACCGATCACGACCTGGAAGTCTCAACCGAAAACCAAGCGGGCGTCCGAGCACTGGCCGCCCCTTTCGCCATCGAAGTCACCCACCAAAATGGAGCCGTGAAACTCAAGGCCCAGGACGGCCAACAACTTGCCGCAAAGCTCCTTCTGGAAGGCTACGGTGACGTCCGGTACATCGTCCATCGGCAGCCAACTTTGGAAGAGTGTTT
The DNA here is from genome assembly GCA_025363835.1 of Armatimonadota bacterium. Lineage (GTDB taxonomy): Bacteria > Armatimonadota > Fimbriimonadia > Fimbriimonadales > Fimbriimonadaceae > JANYLD01. The sequence goes on along the minus strand of JANYLD010000235.1, from coordinate 3,455 downwards.
GTTGGGGCTGATCTAAACTACTTTCCGGAACCCGTCAAGCGGCTCCCGGAAGCCTATTTATTAATCGCCCGCTGATTCCCGACACGTGTCGTAAATCGAGTCGTGTCGAAATACTCCAGCAGCGGAATCACATACTTCCGGGTAGTCCCAAGAGCGTCTCGAACATCGCTGGCTGCAAAGGGCTTGCCCGCCGAAATCTCCCGAATCCGAGCTTTCAAACTATCCAACTGAGCTGGGGTATAGAACACACCCTCGCCCACGGAGACTACCTCTCGAGCCTGAACTCCAAGCTTCAGAACTTCTTCAACCGCTTGATGCGGCGCACCAATGACCTTTGCCAAGTCGTGGACACCGGGGGTGTTAATCGGCTCCTTGCTGAGTTCCGAAACCGCCCGATCCAAAAACTCGCGCTGCCTCGGCGTCAACTGAACCTTGAAGTTCTGAGCCTTTACGGCCGTCCCGTTCGCCTCCAAAGTTCCCTGGGCGGCCAAGTGGGAAATGATGCGGTCTAGCGGTTTGCCAGACCACTTCACACCCGCGGCGACCACTACTTTCTCGCGAGGCAGGTAGGCCTTCAGTGGCTCTGCCAAGTGAGCGGCCTCCAGAGCCGAAAGAAACTGCTCAGAGCCTGTTTCAAAGGCAGGCGACTGGAACCATAGCCCGGCAAAGCCCAAAACTCGTCCGCTCTCCAAGAGCTCCTCAAACACGGTCCCCAGGGCTTGCGGCGTCTTGCCGAGCACGCGGCACACTTCATCGGTACTCGTGCCCTGCACCGAGTCTCCAATCGCTTCGTACACGGCTTCAGATGGATCGGTCGCCGCAACAACTTTAGCTTGTTCGCCCCGCTTGCGCAACAGCGCCTGTGGGGTCAAAACGCGCCCGCCACCAAGCAGCACCGGTGGACTGTACTGACGCACAATTAGGGGCTGCCCAAGCGCACAAGCAATGGGGCTTTCCAAACGGAACTGCACAATCTCCGGATCGAGCCCAACAAACACTTTCCCGATCGCCTCTTCGGATCCGATCGAAACTCGGACCCGTGACGCATGTTTCGGCACAGAAAGCCACCGCATCCGCCCGTCAAACACCTGCGTCTCAAACAAGGCCCCTGGCTCGCCAAGCGCCATACCTCGATGGACGTCTTCCATCTTCACGCCCGACAGGTTGAGCGCCGTCCGTCGACCTTGCTCGCTGCTTTCCTGAGGATCGCCGTGTGTGTGGATGGCGCGGACGCGCACTTCAGCTTTGCCTGGCTCCAAAAACGCCTTATCGCCCACCTTCACGGTGCCCTGGGCCAGCGTCCCGGTTACCACACACCCGTGGCCCTTTACCGAGAACACCCGGTCGATCGGGAGATACCACGGCCCGCTTGATTTGGCTTCCTCCTTGGATAGGGCTTCGGATAACTCAGCCCGCAATGCATCCAGTCCATCGCCCTTCAGAGCGGAAACCGCAAGGACCGCAGCGTTGGCAAAGCGGGTTGGCGCAAGCAGTTCCTTTACTTCTTCCCGCGCCATCTCGAGAGTGTCAGCATCCGCTAGATCGGCGCGTGTCAACGCCACGACCATCTGGTCCACCGGCAGCAGCTCGAGGATCTGGAGATGCTCTCGTGTCTGCTGCATGACCGCCTCATCTGCCGCCACGCAAAGTAACGCCACATCGATTCCAAGGGCCCCAACGAGCATGTTCCGCAAGAACTTCTCATGCCCTGGCACGTCAACGATTGAAACGCGTCCATGCACCGGCAAATCGAGAAACGCGAAGCCGATATCGATCGTCATCCCCCGCGCTTTCTCTTCCGGCAACCGGTCCGCATCGATCCCCGTCAACGCCCGAATGAGCGTCGTCTTCCCATGATCGATATGTCCTGCGGTGCCAATTAACTTTGCCATGAATTCTTTCTAACTTTTCTGTAATTTGTCATCCCGAGCGAGTCCCCGAGTCGAGGGACCTGACTGTAAGCCACGGAATGCTATGCCAGCAGTCGAGATTTACGGTCAGATCCCTCGACTCGGAGACTCGCTCGGGATGACAAAAACTACGGAAGGAACTCAGGTTACTACGTAGTGCCCAGTCCGAAAAACCGCTCTGCGTTTGCCGTCGTCAACAGCGCGCATTCCCCTTGCTCGATTGCCAAACATGACGCTAAAGCAACATTTACAAAGAGAACGTAAGCCGGCCTGTTCGGCTTCCCCCGGAATGGGGCCGGCGTCAAGTAGGGCGCGTCCGTTTCAATCAGAATGCGATCCTTAGGCAACAACCGAACAATCGCTCGCAGATCGTCCGATTTAGGAAACGTGATCGGACCATCAACTCCAAAGTAAGCATCCAAGGCCGTTGCTCGCCGAGCATCGTCCGCATCCCCGGCGAAGCAATGAAACAGCCACGGCAGCTTTGTTCGCTTCTCCAGCAAATCGAGGAGGGCAGGATAAGCCTCTCGGCAATGAAAAACGACAGGCTTGCCTGTGGCTTCCGCCAGATCCAACTGATCAAATAAAGCAGCCTTCTGTTGCTCGTCAGTGGCGTAATTCCAATGCCGGTCCAGTCCGATCTCGCCTATTGCCAGCGCTTTCGGGTGTTTCAGTAGCTCCTCGATCTCCTTGATCTGTGGCGGCTGGTAGTCGTTCGTATAATTCGGATGCACCCCAACGACACCATAGACCGCGTCAAATTGATCCGCCAGTTCTAAAGCTACTCGCGAGGTCACGACGTCCACGCCAATGACAATCATGCGGGTGACGCCTGCCTCGACCGCTTCCTTAACCGTCGCCGCGACGTCGGGGAACTTGTCCTTTAGATTGAGGTGGCAATGAGTGTCTATGAGCACGTCTGGTGAAGCTTAGCTCGGCAGGGCGGGACGTGGACGCCCCATAAGCAATCTAGCCAAAAAGCTCCGCCTCCGCAGCCGTTTCGCAGGCATGAATCTCCTGTTCCAGCTTCAATCGAAGCGTCTCGATCTCGCCTTCGCTCGCATCGGCCGGCACATAGATCGGATCGCCAAACAGGAACACCGCCCGCCCAAACGCCCAAGGAACCAGATACCGATCCCAAGACTTGGCCAGAGTTCGGGGACGTGCGCTAATGCCAACTGGAATTAACGCCGCCCCCGACTTTTGCGCCATCAGCATGACTCCGCCTTGCACCACACCGGATGGCCCTCGTGGCCCGTCCGGCGTCATCGCCATGGAACCGCCGTTCCGCAGAGCCCGGATCGCCTCCACAGCCGCCCTTACGCCGCCGCGTCCCGTACTACCGCGGATCACCTTGTAGCCAAGGCTGCTGAACACCACGTTCTGGATATCACCGTCCCTGGACTGGCTGATCACCACCCAAAGGCCCTTGCCTCGGAAGAAATAGCCTGGAATGAGCGACTTGCCGTGCCATCCGCAGATAATCACGCCACAGGGGAGTCCTGTGATCTTCTCATAGCCAGGTGTAGTCAGGCGCAGAGTCCC
>JANYLD010000203.1 GCA_025363835.1 Armatimonadota bacterium | reverse complement strand
TAGACCAACCAAGTAAGAAGGGCTCTACGTGAGCCCTTCTTACTTGTAAACGACGCGAGAGCGTCGAATTACGAAATGCCGAACATCGATTTTGCCATTGCTGCTGCGATAGGCGGATCGTATTCGTTGCCTTTGTTCGCTTCCATGGCGCCCTTGATGCAGATCACCAGGTGGAAGATGCCAACGGCCGGATAGAGCAAGAAGCCTATCAGCACGGCCATGAGAAAGGCCGAGGCGATAAAGCCAATCGTCGTCACGATAGTCAATGCCAGGGCCATCGCGGAGTGGCGATGGACAAACGGCTTGTCCTTTGCGATTAAGTAGAAAATGAGCGCGGGGATGAATCCGAAGAATATCGATAAGACCCAGATTAGGGTGGCTTGTCCTTTCTCCTCTTGGGAAGCGCTTCCCATTGTGCCTTGCCTTGGGTAACTGGCCATGGGCGAACCCATGGGCGGTGTGACTGGGGCAGGATCCGTCATAGGAGCCGCTGCGGGTGGTGTTTGAGTGGGTGTTGTTTGTGGGTTATCGTCCATGCTGTGAGCCCTCGCCGTAAAGACGGATTCGACGGCAGTAAGGATGCAAAAGGTGCTCGAACAGTATTCTCATGAAGATGTCAAGAATTCGAATGGGAATCCTCGGGGCAGGGGGGATCGCCGGGGCGTTCGCCCGATCTGCTCCTAGCTTTAAAGCTACTGACGTAGTAGCGATTGGCAGCCGCGATCCGGTGAAGGCCGAATCCTTTGCTGCCCAACACGGTATTCCCAGAGCATCCGGTTCCTATGCGGCGGTCGTTGACGACACCGAAATCGATGCGGTTTATATCGCTTTGCCAAACGGGCTTCACAAGGAGTGGGCGCTCGCGTGCGCGAAAGCTGGCAAGCACATCCTCTGCGAGAAGCCAATGGCGCTCAACCGCACCGACGCAGAAGAGATGTTTGCGGAAGCTGACAAGCACGGTGTTATTCTCATTGAAGGCTTCCCGTTCAGATTTCAACCTCAAACCCAAGAGGTTCTGCGCCGTGTCCGGGCCGGAGAATTAGGCGACATCGTAACCGCGACAGCCTGCTTCGGATTTCGTATGCGCGATGAAGCGAACGTCCGTATGGATCCAACCCAAGGCGGCGGGACAACCTGGGACGTGGGCGTCTATCCGATCAACCTGGTCCGTGCCGTTATGGGCAAAGCCCCAGCGTCGGTCTTGGCTTCAGCTCGATTCCACGCGAACGGAGTCGACCTCACAGCGAGCGCGATCCTTGAATACGACGACGGCCGGCAGTGCTCCATCTGGTCGAGTTTCCAGTCCGCCACGTTCCGCAGAGCCAACATCGTCGGCGCCGAAGGCACGATCGATTACTCGCACAACAACCATCCGCTCGACTCGGAGTCGGCTTCCTTCCGGCTTGAGCGAGGAAACGGAAGGGAGATGACGACCGAGCATGTTCAAAACGAGTCCGGAAACGGTTTCGTTTTTGAAGCGGACGCCTTTGCGGACCTCATTCAAAATCCGGACAGGCCGTTTTTAGGCACCACCCGCGATGAGACTTTGGACAACATCGCCACCGTCGAAGCGATCCTCGCAAGCGCAAGGTCACATAAGGCGATTCCCCTCTCCTTGTAAGCGCAATCCAACGAAGCGAAGCTCATTTGGGCGAAGTGGGCAGGAGTGAAGGGTTCCGGAAGCCTTCAAGGCCGCCGAAACCTGCATCCAGGAGCTAACTCTTAACGGAAGCTCTGCCTGATTCTCGAACTCGTCGCCGCCGATTCGATTCATTGATCGGCCAACAGATCAACTCGATGAAGAGCTCGAAGAAGACGTCGAAGATAAGAAACTCGATCATCCTTGAACCAGCTAACGTGGATCAAAGCTAAAACGTTTCCACAGGATCTTCTGATCACATCATCACTTGGTCACATAATCAAAAACAGATGCCGGGCATGTACCATCAGGGCAATCGCAGGCTCCAAAAGCTGTTCGACTCGGAGCGCCTAGCGGATCGAATTGAAGAAAAGCTCGTCCAAACCGAACTGGACGAGATCGACAAAGCCCTCATTGAGCGCCAGTTCATGTTCTTCATCGCCACCGTCGACGGAGACGGGCAGCCCAGTTGCTCCTTCAAAGGTGGCGCCCCCGGCTTTGTCCGCGTCCTAAACCCGACCACCATAGCCTTCCCCGACTACAACGGCAATGGCATGTACCTCACCCTCGGCAATATCGATGTTCACGCCTCGGTCGGCCTTCTCTTCATCGACTTCGAAAAGCAAACACGCCTAAGGGTCAACGGAGAAGCCACCATTGACCTCAACGATCCTCTGATGCCCGAATTCTCCGGCGCCAGACTCATGGTTCGAGTCAGAGTCGGGGAAGCCTTCCCCAACTGTCCGCGCTACATCCCCAAGATGAAAGTCGAGGAGCCTTCCCGCTTCATTCCCAAACCCAACGAACAGGCACCGATCCCAGAGTGGAAGCAAAGCGACTGGGCCTGCGATGTCCTGCCCGCCGACGACCCAGCAAACGAATCTTGACAATCGATAACTGAATTCCGAATTCCGCGCACCGAGTTCCGAGTTCTCGTTGGCCAGCACCCAAGGCCGGTATATTCGGAGTAGCCGTGAAAACTACAGCTCGAATCCTCATTGCCGCTGCTTTCGCCTTAACCGTCAGCATCGCTGCTGCCCAGAATGCGCCACCGCCCTCCGAGGCGGCAAAGCCCATTCTGGAAGGACTAAGGGGCCTCCGCAAGCTTTCGGACACCGACCGAGTAGGGGCCACAAGGCACCTTGCTCTCGCAATCCGAAACCTTCCAGCCGGGAGTGAGAAGGTGACCCTCGCCAATATTCTCGCGAGTCTCTCCACGGAAGGAGACTTCGGAAGAGACACACTCCAAGCCGTCACCGATACCCTCGCCGACGCTGTCAACGAAACGCCCGCGCCTCAAGAGAAGGGCATGCCTGCCGAACCATACTTGGAGCTGGCCCAGCTGAACCGCTACGAGCACATGAAAGTCCATCTCAAAGCGGCGGATTATGACGCTGCACTTGTTCAAGTTGACGCGGTCGACAAAATCAGAGCCAGCGCAGATTTCACGCTGACCGATATCCAAGGCAATAGCTGGACCCTTTCGTCACTCAAAGGCAAAGTAGTCATCGTCAACTTCTGGGCCACTTGGTGCCCCCCTTGCCGCAAGGAGATGCCTGACCTAAACGCCTTTGCCGCCCAGTTCAAGGACCAGGGCCTCGTCATCCTCGCCATCTCCGACGAAGATATGGCCACCGTCAAACCGTTCATCGACAAAGCCGGATACACGTACCCCATCCTCCTCGATCCAAGTCGAAAGATCAACACCCTTTATCACATCGACGGCATCCCGAAGAGCTTCATCTATAACCGTGAAGGCAAGCTGGTCGCCCAGTCCATCGATATGCGCACGAAGGGCCAGTTCCTAGAGATGCTCAAGCTGGCCGGAATCCAGTGATCCGCCAATCGATATGGAGTGCTAAAGACGCCGCACTCCAAATTGGATAGTAATGCGATTCTTAATCGTCCTTCTCGTCGCCCTCGTCCCCATTTCGCTGGTAAGTTCTGCGGACGTTTCATTCATGCACGCGACCCACTTACGCTGCGAGTATCTCGATGACCCGATCGGCATAGGCGAGACCAAGCCGCGGCTGAGTTGGTGGTGTGAAAGCAAGACGAGAGGAGATCAGCAAACCGCCTACCAAATCCTCGTTGCCAGCACCCCCGCCCTACTGAAGAGCAACAAGGGCGACCTCTGGGACACCGGGCCGGTGGAAAGCAATCAATCCACCCAGATCGAATACGATGGCGGAGCCCTCAAGAGCAGGGAAGCCGCCTTCTGGAAAGTCCGCCTCTTCGACAAGGACGGGCACGCGTCCGACTACTCCAATCCTGCCAAATGGGAGATCGGACTCCTGAACCAATCGGATTGGAAGGCCACCTGGGCCGGCCTCCCGCCGCCCGACCAAAAAACCGTCAGCCTCCACGGCGGCAACTGGATCTGGTTCCCAGAAGGCAATCCAGCAGTTGACGCGCCGGTTGCGACCCGCTATTTCCGGGCCACCTTTGCGGTAGACGATGTTAATCAAATCAAGAATGCCGAGCTTTGGACCGCCGTCGACGATGACCTTACCGCTTACCTGAATGGGGTCAAACTTGGCACGGGGCACGGCTACAAATACATCGCCTCATTCCCGCTGAAAAGCCTCCTCAGAAACGGTCAGAACGTCGTCGCCATCGAAGCCGCCAATACCGGCGGTCCGGCGGCGGTCACCGCAGTTGTGGACCTAGAAAGGCAAGACGGCAGCCACGCCAGCCTGATGCCAGCCAACACGACCTGGCTTTCCTCGGACAAAGAGACAAGCGGTTGGCAAAGCCCCGGCTTCGATACCCCAGACTGGCAGAAAGCCATCGTGGTTGGAGAAGTTGGCAAAGAGCCGTGGCCCGACCCTCGCCTCCAACTCCCCGAGGGCCGGGCCACTTATCTCCGCAAAGACTTCGAAGTCCAGCAAGACTCCGTAGCGAGCGCCCGCATCTACGCTAGCGCAAAGGGTCTCTACAACCTCTACGTCGACGGCAAGCGCGTCAGCCAAGACGTCTTCGACCCGGGCTGGACCGACTACACCAAGCGCATCCAATACCAGACCTTCGACGTTACCGACCAACTCAAGCCGGGCGAGCACACCATCGGCGCCGTCCTCGGAGACGGCTGGTACGTTGGCAGCGTCGGCTGGGGCGGTAGGGGCCAATATGGCCGCCAGCCCATGTGCCTTGTCCAGCTTGAAATCACGTACAAGAGTGGTAAGAAAGAAACGGTCCCTACCGGCCCGGACTGGCAAGTCGGCACTGGTCCCATCTTGGCCTCCGACATGATGAACGGCGAAACTTACGACGCCCGCAAGGAACTCGCCAACTGGTGCATGCCCAAAGCGCCCGGCCAATGGGATCCGGCCAGAGCAGAAGCACTTGGCAACGTCCCGCTCGTCTCAGAACCATCCGAGCCTGTCGCCGTCTGGAACGAGATCCACCCCAAGAAGATCACCCGGCCCAGACCTGGCGTTCTTATCTACGACCTCGGCCAAAACATGGTCGGCTGGGCACGGCTTAGGGTGAAAGGCAAAGCCGGAGACACCGTCCAACTCAGATTCGCAGAGGTGCTTAACCCGGACGGCACCATCTACACGGACAACCTCCGCACCGCCAAAGCGACCGACACCTACACCCTCAAGGGCGACGGGGAAGAGGTTTATGAACCGAGCTTCACCTTCCACGGCTTCCGCTATGTTGAGGTCACGGGCTACCCTGGCACGCCTGGCACCGACGCCATCACAGGAGTCGTCGTCGGTTCCAACATGGCCGTCACCGGTAGCTTCGAGTGCAGCAACGCCATGGTCAACCAACTCCAGCACAACATCTACTGGGGCCAGCGCGGCAACTACCTTAGTGTCCCGACCGACTGCCCGCAGCGAGACGAGCGCCTTGGCTGGATGGGCGACGCAGAGATCTTTGCCAAGACCGCAACCTTCAACTGCAACATCGCCCCCTTCATGACCAAGTGGCTTGCCGACGTGCGTGACGGCCAGTCTGAAGCAGGCGGCTTTGCGGACGTCTCACCAAGAATCCTCATGGGCGGCGACGGGGCACCTGCCTGGGGAGATGCCGGCGTGATCGTCCCCTGGAACATCTACCTGGCCTACGGAGACACCCGCATCCTCGAGCGCAGCTACCCGTCCATGCAGCGCTGGGTCGAGTACATCCACGCCGCCAATCCAGATCTCCTTTGGGAGAACAGCCGCAACAACGACTACGGCGACTGGCTCAGCATCAAAGCCGACACGCCGAAAGACGTCCTCGCCACCGCCTTCTTCGCCCACTCCACGGACATCCTCGCCCAGACCGCCGACATCCTCGGCCACAAAGAAGACGCTGAGCGCTACCATGCGCTCTACGAGGGAATCAAGGACGCCTACATCAAGGCTTTTGTTAGCCTGGACGGCAAGGTCAAGGGCGAAACGCAAACCGGCTATCTCCTTTCTCTGGCCTTCAACCTCATGCCCGATCACCTGCGAGCAAAAGCCGCCCAATACCTGGTCGACGACATCACCAAAAACCATGGCGGCAACCTCAGCACCGGCTTCCTCGGAGTCAAATACCTCGCTCCCACTCTCACCCAGATGGGGCATCAAGACCTCGCCTACAAACTCCTCCTCAACGACACCTTCCCAAGCTGGGGCTACAGCATCAAACAAGGCGCCACTACGATCTGGGAGCGCTGGGACGGCTACACCAAAGAAAAGGGCTTCCAAGATCCCGGCATGAACTCCTTCAACCACTACTCCCTTGGCTCGATTGGAGAGTGGATCTACTCAATCATAGGCGGCCTTGAGTCGAGCACCCCGGGCTGGAAAACCTTCACCCTCCACCCCCAACCAGGCGGCGGCGTCACCTGGGCCAAAACCGGCTTCGACTCCCCACAAGGCCATATCCAGTGCGACTGGCAACGTTCGACCGACGGTTTCTCAATGAACGTTACCGTGCCCACGAACACTACGGCCGAAGTCTGGATCCCGGCCGCGTCCGAAGCTGGAGTCAACGAAAACAACAAGCCTGTAAGCCAAGCGCAAGGCGTCACCTTCAAAGGCATGTCCACCGGCTACGCCGTGTTCAGTGTCGGTGGCGGCAAATACGCGTTTCGCTCGTAATCGCCGCTGCCTCCATACGCAGGACAGGAACCATCTCAGGCTCCTAACGGACGACACCGTATGGCGGCTTCCTCAATCCCAACGCCCGCACCGCAAGTCCTAAGTCCTCGGGCTCGATGGAGAACCAGCCGACTCATAAGGAAGAACAATGGAGAAGTTCCACTTTTCTAGCGAGCGGAAGTTCCAACTGTGGTTTGCGACCGTTGGCCATAGCCAAGTGCTCTTTCGGAGCTGTGCTTCGACCCAGTACGACGCCATCGATATCCTCTTCAAAAGCACAGACGAGTTAAGTGTTAGAAGCACCATGAACGGTCTCGTTGTCGAGGAAGTCGACCCTAATCACTTGCCACAGCGACTGGGCCGTCCAATTGACTGGAAGCATCACCTCCCTGTGACCCCCGACTTGAGAGCATTCCTATTACATTCCGAAGGCTGGACGGGGTTCGTCACCGCCGGCTCGGTCTTCTGCGACAAAGAACTGAGTCTCGGCATGACTCTGACGAGACAAGAGAAACAGGTTCGCGAGGTTCTCGTCGTTGTCGCCGACCCCTGGGATTGGGTCACCGCCAATGGCAGCGGACCTTTCCCTGGTAAAAGTGTGGCTCTCTCGCATGATTTGCTGTTGGTGGAACTCAACAAGCCGATCTCGTATGGCGATAAAGACAACGCCTACGTTCTCGCCTCGCCACGCAGATCGTCTGTCTCGCAATACGAGCAGCTCATTAACGACCTTGGGGTCAGCTCCGATTTGATCCCAATTCCGAAAAAATCTATCCCGACATCGGACCCGCAATCGATGTTAAATTCCGCCAATGAATTCGCCAAAGCTTTCCGTCAAGGGGGCCTCTTAGGTTCCGTCCATATCCGCACGCCACATTGGTAGCGCCGGCAGTTTCGCCATTCGAGACATCGCTCGCTATCCATGCCTCGGCAGGACGGAGCCCGAGTGACTCTCAAAGAGCGCAGACTCGGTTGCGATAGGCTTAAGCGCACCATTTCTATGAAGGCTGACCAGGGATGCGGCCCCGCAGGGTAGCTGAAAAGCCTCGGTAGGGTCGCCGCCAAACGAGCGCAATCCAAATCTTCGGAGGGCTCCGTCCTACCGAGGCATCGAAATCTCGCGATCCCTCTTGGTGATTCTTTGTGGTTCTCCGTGTTCTTTGTGTTTCCAATCCCAGCTTCAACAGAGACCTCAGACACATAAATCCCGCGTCAAATCCCCGACCGATTGCGACCCGCATAGAGCCATCGCTAGGTCAAACTCCGCCATCAACAACCCCAAAACGCGCTCGACCCCAGCCTGACCGCCAACCGCCAGTCCCCAAAGCACCGGCCGACCCAGCATCACCGCATGAGCCCCAAGTGCCAAAGCCTTCACCACGTCTGCTCCCCGACGAATCCCGCCGTCCACTAAAACGGGAATCCGGTCCTGAACCGCCTCCACAACCTCAGGCAAAGCCCGTATCGGCGCGATGCACGTATCAAGTTGCCGGCCGCCGTGATTGGAGACAACAACGCCGGAAGCCCCATGCTCGATCGCCTTTACTGCGTCGTCGCCGCGCACGAGTCCCTTCACGATTACCGGCATCTTCGATAATGAGCAGAGCCAGTCCAGGTCCTTCCAACTCAAAGAAGGATCGCGGACGCCTGCGATGTATTTCCGAAGCCCAGATCCGTCGTCCGAGCCCACATCCGCCTCTCGAAAATTCGCCATACGCATCTCGGTCGGCAGCCCGAAGCCGTGCCGCTCATCTCGCTCCCGGCGTCCAAGCTCAGGCAGATCGGCCGTTAAGACCAAAGCCTTAAATCCTGCCTCTTCAGCCCGCTGCACGAGGTCCCGGCTCGTCTCGCGGTCTTTGTGAACGTAAAGCTGAAACCACTTCGGTCCCGCGCACGACTCTGCGATGTCCTCGAGACAACAGGTCGCGTAAGTGCTCGCGGTCATTACCAACCCCGCCGCATTCGCCGCCCGAGCAGTCGCCAACTCCCCATCCGGATGTGCCATTCGGTGAAACGCCATCGGCGCAATCACGATGGGAGCCGTCATGGAGCACCCAAACAATGAGGTCTGCATCGATCGAGCCGAAACATCAACCATCACCCGGGGCCGCAAAGAAATCCCGTCGTAAGCCCCCCGATTCCCCCGCAGAGAAATCTCATCGTTCGCCCCGCCCGCGTAGTAGTCGTATACCTCCGGCTCCAGCGTGGCTTGGGCTAGCGTTTCCACTTCGTGCAGGTTAAGGAAATTCATGGACCGATTGTGACCTGCGGTGTAGGGCTAGAAGTGATGAGGCGAAACTGGATAAGTCTTTTTCTCAGTTCCGGGCAGTGATACGGTGCTCTTCGTAAAGAAGGGCTGGACGTGGACGTCCTGCCTAGGTGCAGACCTGGAGGTCCGCGCTCCTAGCAGTGTCTTAATCGTTACGTGGGCGCCGAGATAGGAGCGCGGACCTCCAGGTCTGCAACTCAGGCAAGACGTCCCGTCTCGCGCCCATCGGTCGATCAAATGCAGTTTCTTCTCAACTGCACTCGACTGTTGATCTCAATTAAGGTGACGAGCGACGGTCGAGCCGGATATTCATATCATCGTTCCCTTGAAAAACTTAGTGCGACAGGGGTACATAAAATCCCTTCTTCTCGAATGGAGTGTGTAGCGGCGTGCGAATCTTGCAAGTAAGCGGGGCAAAGGGCGTTTGTAGCACAGGCAGGGTTTCAGTGCCCGCTTGATTAATGCAGAAGGGGACCATAAATGGTCTTCAATGATCTTCGCGGGAATCGGGAACTTGCACTCCCGCGAAGATCATAAGGGCCGTTTCTTACCTAATTGTCAAGGTGCTTGCGCCATGAGGCACCTTTTCAATATTAGATCAATTTCAGTCAAAATAGTAGTCGTATGTCTACTATTGTGGATGGAAAAGCAAGATGGGGTCTAGGATGCGTTTCCGCCTCCTGTGAGGATGGCGCGCCTTTACAGCCGCGTGTAAGTATCCAAACAAAACGGCCTCATCAGCCCTGCCTCGTTAACCTGATCGATCTTAGAAGTCCAAGACCCTGACTCCGGATGAAAAGTAAACAAGTTCCTCAAAAGCCCGTCCGGGTACTCAAACCGAAACAGTATCGAGTCCCCATCCCGAACCCCAAGCCCCAGCGTATCGCTGAACTGGCCACCAAACACACCGATTCAATGCGCGACATACCGATTCTTCACTGACTTGAACCCAAGGTAAATATGACCCTCATACTTCGGTGGCTCAAAGCCATGTCGAAACATGCTATCCCGAAATCCGCTCCAACCGAGTTGGATAGCTAAACGCGTTCGACAGCGTCACTTGACCCAGAGAATCCGCCGTCGCAACTCCGCTCAGCCGATCGCCGCGCATCTGCAGGTTTATCACAACGCAATGCTCGGTCCTCTTGGCATCCGATGTATTGATCTCTGCTTCAAGGGTCCCATACACAGAGTCGTCGCCATACTTGAAGGCCGTAACCACTGGCTCGCCACAAAAAACGGCTCCTTCCGTTTCCTCCTTAAACCCAAGCTCCAAATCGTAATCGCCTTCGTAAGTGTGAACATGGCCCTTCCAGGTTCCATAGAGCGCGTCCGGCGGATAAATGGCAGGGGAGTGGCTCTGGGTGGGACCAGGCAAGTTGAACCGCAACAGCCCGTCGATACCCCTAACGACCTCATCCACCAGGTCTGTGTTGGTGTTCGAAATTACGGCCATGACAAGCTGCCGCTCGGGACACAATATCAATCTCGTAGTCACTCCTGCCATGCCCCCGCTGTGAGAAATGAGCTTTTCCCCATGGCTGCTCGATCCGAGGCGCCAACCGAGGCCGTAGGTTTGGGCCGCGGTAGAGCTGTCCAAGGGGTTTTGCATCCGGCGCTTTCCGGCTGGACTCAGCACCTTGTCGACGTTTTCAGAGAGGTGCCAAGCGCCAAACCGCAAAAGGTCGTCCAAGCTGGCGTAAAGTTCCGATGCGCCCGGGTGATCGGTAACGTAGTGCTCTATCGGCACGCGGCCAGCCTCATAGCGAACGGCGCAATGGGCAAGCTCCTCGGAGGTTGGAGCAAAGAAGGAGTTCTGCATGGCTAGCGGTCCCAAAACCTCCTGCTCCATGAGTTCCTTTAGCGGCTTCAGTGCGACCAACTCCGCTATCCAACCCAGCGCGCCGTATCCGAGGTTTGAATAAACCTGCCTCTCCCCCGGCGGATTGACGATATTTCCGTAGCGCTTCAGCGTTTCAGCATAGGGAAGCGGTTGGATTACGTCCATTTCGGAAAAGAATTGATAGTGCACGGGAAGCCCGGCGGTGTGATTGGCAAGCCGCGCAAGGGTGGCGGCTTCCGCAGCCCCTTCATAAGCTGTAAGCAGAGGAGAGCCCAGATACCCGTTGGCCGGCCGGTTCAAGTCGAGCAATCCTCGCTCGTTCAGAATGGCCAAAACCGTCCCTGTCGCCGGTTTGGTTATGGAGGCCATCGAGTAAGGAGTCTTCGTATCCGCCGGCCTCTCCTTCTCAATATCCGAGTAGCCCGATCCGTGAGACCAAATAACCTCGCCCTTTTCCCAAACACCGGCTACAAGCGACGGTACGCCAAACTCCCGCACCCGCCGGTCGATTTGTTTGCTTAGAGTGTTGAAAAGGGAGTGGGTTAAGAACATTTGCTCGTCACTGACTCTTTCATTTTTTTGTCAGCCCGAGCCGTTGATGCACGGGGTGCTTGGGGGCTCTTAGAAGAGTGTTGGTGGTAATCGCACCCCGTTGGGGCGCCAGAGATGATTTGGCGCCTCTACCCAGGGCTGCGCACCTGGGCTTTAACATTGTGCCCCTTTGAGGCTCTGGGACGGGGGCTCAGTTTGCACGCCTACGACGGTGAGCGCATTTCATGGACTCTACTAGGAAAGTGCTGAGTCTCTCAAGCCTAGTGCGGGTGGTGGTTGGAAGCCTCGACACGAGGTCGGCGGGCGGGAGTGGGTGGAAATTACCGGCCACCTGTCGAGGCAGCAGATGTTCAGCTTTCTGAGAATGCAACGAGCAAATTGCAAGGGGGCGGGGAAGCCTCCTTACGTGGGACGTGCTTGGCGGCTGGGAGGTGGTTTAGGGTCCACGTAAGGAAGGCAGCATATCTCCGGTTTCATAGAAAAACGCGCGATTGGTTAGTAACATTCCGTCGCTTACAGTCAGGTCCTTCGACTCGGGGACTCGCTCAGGATGACAAAAATTAGGGGCCCATTTTCTATTAGCGCCACGAGCACTCCGTGTTCAATGGCTCGGGAAGACAAAAATCGAGGCAGACGAATAGGTCCTCTGCCCCAGTGCGTGAAATCCGACCCGCGACCCTCCGTAACCTCCGCGCCCTCCGCGTGAGTCCCCCATCCGGCGATTTACGATTTACAATTTACGATTTACGCGCTTAAGCGCCAACATCAAACCTAATCCCCTGCGCCAGCGCCGGCGCCTTCTGTCCGTAGTAGGTCGTGCTCGTCTGTCGCCGCATGTATTGCTTCCAGCTATCCGACCCCGACTCACGGCCGCCGCCCGTATCCTTCTCGCCCCCAAAGGCGCCGCCGATCTCCGCGCCGCTCGTTCCGATATTCACGTTTGCAATTCCGCAGTCCCCAAACTGCTTGAAGTACTCCGCTTCCCGCAGATCGGTCGTCATGATCGAAGAAGAAAGTCCCTGAGGGACCGAGTTGTTCATCGTGACCGCTTCCTCGATGGTCCTGTAGCTCAGCACATAAAGCAAAGGGGCGAAGGTTTCGTGCATTACGATGTCCGTCTGAGAAGGCATGCGAGCCAAAGCAGGCGCCACGTAGTAGCCCTCGGCAAAGCGATCAGCCAACACCCGCTCGCCACCGACAACCTCATGCGCGTCCTTTTTCGCCTCGACCAACGCGTGCTGCAAGTTGTCGAACGACACCTTAGAAACCAGTGGCCCGATCAACGTATTCGAATCCAAAGGATCGCCGATCTTCGAAGTCAAGGAAGAATAAGCACCCTTTAACCGATCGAACAGCCGGTCCACGACCGACTCGTGCGCAATAACCCGGCGAGTTGAAGTGCACCGCTGCCCGGCGGTGCCGACCGAGCCGAAAACGATGGAAGGAATCGCCACGTCCAAATCTGCACTGGCCGTAACGATGATCGCGTTGTTCCCGCCTAGTTCCAAAATCATCTTTCCAAACCGAGCTGCCACCTTCGGCCCCACCGCGCGCCCCATTGTGGTGCTCCCTGTTGCGCTCACTACGGGAATGCGCCGGTCATCCACGACCGAGCTGGCGACATCCCGGTCGATAAGCAAGATTTGGCTCAGACCCTCAGGAACGCCTCCAAAGTCCGCCGCCGCCTCCTCAAAGATCCGCTGCACGGCCAAGGCGCAGAGAGGAGTCAATTCGGAGGGTTTCCAAAGAATCGAGTCCCCACAAACCAGACCCAAAGCCGCATTCCAAGACCAAACGGCGACGGGGAAGTTGAACGCGCTGATCACATAAACCGGCCCTGCGGGTAGCCAGTTCTCCTGCATGACGTGGCCCGGGCGTTCGCTCACAATCGTCAATCCATAGAGCTGGCGGCTCAGACCCACCGCGAAGTCGCAGATATCGATCATCTCCTGCACCTCGCCCCGCCCTTCCTCCAATATCTTCCCGCACTCCAGGGTCACCAGCCGAGCCAGGTCTTCCTTGTGCTCTCGCAACTTCTGCCCAAAGATCCGAACGAGCTCGCCGCGCCGCGGAGCGGGAACCTCCCGCCAAACCTTGAATGCCTCTACCGACAACGCAACCTTTCGGTCCGCGTCTTCGCGCGACTCGTAGCGAAGCGTCGCTAATAGGCTCCCGTCGATGGGAGAACACACCTTGAGGTCACTCCCCTCAAGGCTAGAAAGGTTTGGAATCAATCGAGAAACCGTTTCCTGGTAAGGGCTAGCGGGGGCCAACGTGCTCATGCCCCCTGTGTACCCGTTTCCCGCGACCGAAAGAGCGCAAGGCCATATGGAGTGCGGCGTCTTTAGCGCCGCTTTAACCAAGGGCTTTAGCCCGCCACGCAAGACCCTTTCTAGATCAGCGCAAAGTGACCAATTGGTACGTCACAGGCGCGCTAAAGCCCTTGGTT
>JANYLD010000160.1 GCA_025363835.1 Armatimonadota bacterium | reverse complement strand
GCGTGTTCGCCGATGTCATTGTTCGAACGAACCGCGCCGCAGAAGACGTCAAGAGGTTCGTGGCGACCATGGTCCGTCGTTCGCCTAGTTGAACAGGCCTGCATCGAGCATCAGCCATGCTATACTTCTCGCAACTTCGCCGCGCGTCCAACCGGCAAAGAAAACGAGGTAGTTATAGCGGCTGTAGGCTAGATAGAAAGCTAGGGTGTATGTCGCTAGGCAAGCGGGACCGGTCAATCTGTCCGCTAACCACGTTTGCAAGGTAAAGAGAAGGAGGAATTCCCACCATTGAGACGGTTCGTCGCAACATTGCCTGGTAAGGCCCTGTGTCACCTAGTGGTCACGGCCCTCACACTGCCATTTCTGTCGCTCATTTTAATGGGTCGTGCGGTTGCGCAGATTCAGACGCTCCCTAGCTGGGCTGTAGTCGATTTTATCAATACGTCCGGAAAAGGCGGAGGCAAGATCGGCGCGATGGCAGCCGATGCTATGGCCGACGAGCTCAGCAAGACCGGTAAGTACGACGTTACGCCCCGAGAGCAAATTGGCCGTGCGATCACGCAACTTAATCTGGTTGCGCCCGTGACGGAGGCCACGAGCCTTGCAAGGCTGGCAAGCGAAGTTCAAGCGACTTCGTTGGTAACGGGTGAGGTCGTAAATTGGCAGATTCGCCCGGTCGGAAGCGGTAAACAGGCGGACGTTATTGTCCGAAGCGTCGTGCGCGACGTAGCCTCGGGACTTCCAGTGAACGGATCAGCACAGAATGCATCTTCGAGCGTACGCCCAGGCGACACAGCCGACGATGTTCTTCTTAACGAGGCATTTGGCCTCGTGTCTGCGAAGATGGTGGCTGACATCACGAACCGCCAATTGCCTCGAGCCACAGTTTTAAATACCTTCCAGCAAACAGCGTTCATCAACCAAGGAACCCGTTCAGGCTTTAAGGATGGCCAGAAGTTGATCGTCTTCCGTGGCGTGGATCAGGTAGCAACTGCGGTCGTCGTTTCCGCGGACTATGACAATTCAGAGGTTCGAATCATTAGGTCATACAAGGGAATTTCGCCTGGGGACAAGGTTCAGGTTGTCTTTGAAGTCCCGGAGATCCAGCAGGCGTTCCTAGCCGACGGATCGGCGAGACCTGTCGCCCAACATGCTGAACGCAACAACAACAACTTCATTCAGATGCTCGTCGCAATCGGACTGCTAGCCTTCCTCGTTGGAGGTAAAGGTGCGAACAAGCAAGAGGTCGTCACGAGAGTGCGGGCTGAAGCAGGATTCGACACCTTGGGTGAGCTGCCCGGGGTCCGAGTTTCCTGGGGAACCAACGTCTTTGTCCAAGGAAACGAGCAGAAGTTCCAGTTTCAGATTTGGCGCAATGATGTCGTAGGCTCTCCTGTCGGAATTACAGATGGAAGCGTCGGATCATTTGTTGATACCACAGCCCCAAAGACCTTCAATTGGTTCACGGCTCCGCGAACCTCGGTGACCGTATGTCCCGCTGCACCGACCGCCGCTGGAACCGCGACCGCGCCCGGCGTGACTCCGGGCGTCCCCTATCTCTATCAAGTCGAGTTAATCTATCGCATAAGCGCCCTTGACTTCCCGGTTCCCCCGGTCAGCCAGCAGTACTGCTATTACGAGTCGGACAAGCGAACCGCCGTTGGACCTGCGACGCCTCTGGTGCAGCCCGAAGTTATCCAGCCGGCGCAAGGAATCAACGTGACGAGCCAGATCCCGTTCACGACTCAGTCCGTGGTGACCGCGAATCCGATCATCTGCCAGTACGTTTTGCAACTGTCGGCAAATCCGCAGTTCACGGCGTCGACGACCGAGACGATCGGTCCCATCACGTCGAACTCGACCGGTGTCATTAGCTTGGGTCTGGTCGACACGTATAACGGCAGAAAGCCGGTGATTCAGGCTGCCACCACGATTTGGTGGAGAATTGGCGCTAGGAATATCGCAGACGTGCCGGGGCCGATTCCGGATGCTACGGGACAACGCTACATTTTTAGCGTTCCGCGCAGCTTTACTCGCCCCAACAACCCGCCACCGCCGCCGCTGGCGCTCTTGCCGGGAACGTTGACACACATATAGGAAAAAAATCTGTAATGTTTGGACGCCCGCCTTCGTCAAAGATCAAAGGCGGGCATCCATCATTGGAAATCCGAGCAACATTATCATGTCAAGTGGCTTTTTAAGATCGATTGTTTTGGGTGTGGCGGCAACTGCGTCCCTTACGGCATACGCGCAACTCCCAGGCGGCGGCTGGGACATCTGCCAAGGTGGTCCGACATCTCCCGACTACAACGTTTCCGAGATAAATGACAACGGGGGCCCTCAAATCCCGGATGACACGCCGCTGTTCCAAACCTCGCTAGGAATAGCGGGCACGGTGCAGTTTCTTCATGATTGCGTGGGGCCAGGGCTCGATCCTGTCGTTGTCAGTGGACGCTATGGATTTGGCAGCGGATCAGTCGGATCGATCCAGTCTCATGTCGACGACTACATGATGTACACCTATGGGATGCCGGATTTCCCTGGCAACTGTTTCGCCTACTCATGTATCGTTCAAGATGGTACTCCTGATCAGCCGGCAACGAAGTCCCTTTTTGGATCCGTTCCATTCCCGATTTTCTTCGTGGGACTCAGCGACCGATACATGATCGCCGAAGAAACAATCAATTCACTCGACGTCAAATTGAACATAGACGTCCTTGGAGACGCGGCCAGGTATGACTGGCTGATCACCAACACGCTTGCCACCCCCACTACTATCGGAATGTGGTCTGGAGCATGGCCTTCTCTCAAGCCAACCTCGGGCCCGCCGGCCGGATTTATTACTGGCGCCGCCGGAGCCACTCGGCTCTTCATCGGAATTCCGAACCAGAGGCCTTCGATACTAGAAACGCGTTGGACTCGAATCGCGAACCCAACGGTTTATCCTCCATACGTTGACTTCGACTATGCCCAGGATCAGCCGTACGGTCTTAGGATCGAGACTGGACCCTCTCCTTCCACGACGGACCCCGTCACCCTTGCGAGCGATGCGACTCAATCTGACGAGTTCGAGCTTGGATTCCAAGGCGAAGTGGTGAGTCCGCCGGGCTTGCTTGGCAGGTCCAACGACCCCGGTCCGACGTTCCCTGACAGCATGTTTCCTTTCGTGCATAACGAGCCAGGAATTCAGCGAAGCGACCTTCCGTTCATCGACGATCCCGCCTACGTCATCAAATACTTCCCGACAAACGTAGCAGGCGGCGGAAAGAAGGAGATCGTCCAGTATTATCGCGACACCTGGGGGCAGTCCAGCTACGCTTCACCCTATACTCTCGTAGTTGATGCCCCAAAAGTCTTCAACTATGACCTCAACGGCTTGAATAACCTAACGCCGAATCCGGCCACCGTTCGAGTGTGGGTAGACAACATCAAAGGATTTTCAACGGCTGAGCAAGAACTTCCTCTCGAGAATGTGCAAATAACCCTCGATCTTCGGAACAGCCCCGCCTTGACCTTTGTTGGCGGAGGCAAGGTTCAAACCAAGACGATCGCCAAGATTAACTCAAGAAAGATCAATTTTGTAGATTTCACGGTTCAAGCCGATGGCATTCTGAGCGGAGACCAGTCTATGACGGTCACATCGGTCGCGCCTCCCGGCCCTGTGAAAACATTAGTTGCGACGACGTCGATCTCGACTACGCCGCGAATCCCGGTTGTTGCGGGTGCAAACCTGGTGACAATTCCTTGGACTTTCACCAATAGCTCCTGGGACGCAATTCTTGGGCTAAGTGAACCGACGCAGTTCCAAGCGTTCGACTGGGACCCAGTCCAGCAGGGGTACGTTCTTTCCACGAGCGCGCAGCGATCTAAGGGCACTTGGCTGGTGATCGAGGACCCGTCCGTCATTCCGGCTGGGAACATCGTGCTCCAGTCGAACCCGCAGAGGCCCAATGACATGCAACCTCAGGGGCCAAATTCTCCTGACATCGTGCAGCTCAAATCGGGATGGAATCTAATAGGCGACCCTTTCCCCTATCCGATACTGTTGGGAGAGTTGGTAGGAGTCTCCGCCGGCGATCCAACCAAGACTGTGTCTTGGACGGATATGGTGGACTCTGGATTCGTCTCAGGAGCCCTCGCCTATTGGGACACGAGCACCAGTCCTCCAGGCTATAAATTCATCAGCGGCAATGATGTGATGATGCAGCCAAACGTTGGCTACTGGATTTACGTCAACGACATTGGTCTTACGTTAGAGTTCCCGTGGGTCTTCCTCGAAGGCGCGCAAACTGTCCCGAGCCCTGCTGCATTCGCCAAAAGGGCTCTGGCGCACAATTGGGTGCAAAGCGATAGCCAGTGGCGCTTGATGATGGCGGCGCGCACCACAAATGAAATCGACGATCAGAACTTCATCGGTAAGGCGGCAAGCGCGCAAGCTTCGAAGATGCTGAAGATTTACAAGCCGCCGATGACCCCATCTCAAAGCCTTGGAGTGTCGATCGACTCGGACAAGGTTGGCGAGACGAGGCTGGCGCAGTCCCTACTGTCGACAACGGGTGCGCAGCAGTGGAAAGTCAATGTGCTCGCGAAGAAAGCAGGCGAGGTCACTCTCACCTGGCCCAATATGAACACGGTGCCGAAGAACGTGATGTTCCGGCTCACGGACTCGGCAACGAACACCAGCCGAGACATGCGACGGACTTCGGGTTACACGTTTACTGCTGCAGCTAACTCAACTCGTGTCTTCACGATCCAAGCGCAGCCGGGAACGGCGAGCAAGGCTGTGATCGGCAACGTGGTCGTTACCCAGGGACGAGGTCTTGACCGTAACGCACCGTTTACGATCAGCTATACGTTGTCCTCGAGTGCGACGACAACGGTGCGAATCCTCGGAGCAGGCGGCCAAGAGATCTTTACGGCGACGCGAGGTCGGGCCGACGTAGTTGGAGAGAACACTGCAACTTGGGCGATGCGAGACAACGCTAACCGAGCGGTTGCTCCCGGCATCTACCGAGTTGAAATCACGGCGGAGACGAGCGATGGACAACGAGTCCGGAAAATCGTTCCTGTCAACGTCATTCGATAACGAATTCAGGGTGGCGATCATCGCCACCCTGAACCCCTTAGCAGTTCAAAGCCGTCTTTGGATCGTTCACTATGCGCCTCTTTAGGGCAACCTCAGCCTTAACACTTCTCTGTCTTTGCGTTTTAGCGCGCGCAGATTTTGGTGCAATCCGCCTCACCACCTTCCCGCAAGCGGCCCTAGCGGATGCGCGGAGTACGGTAACGGTGACCGCTGAAGTTCGCGAGAGCAACGGACGGCTCGTGCCTGACGGCACCCAAGTCGTCTTCCAAACGACGCTCGGACATTTTCAAGAAACGGCGGTAACCACCCGTAACGGCTACGCGCGAACAACTTTGGTGACGGCCGGTACGGCCGGCACGGCAAAGATCACGGCAAGTGCAATCACTCTCGGTGCGACGACTACAAGCGAAGTTGAAATGGTGGCCAACCGCAATGATCTGGCCTCAGCCAACTTCTACATCGACGTCTTGGCGCCGACGAAACTGCAGTACGGCATGGATAACCAAATCCTTTACGCTTCAGGGGCCGAGCATGGCGTCAAGGTTCGTTTCGGAAAGGTCTCGGTTGAGACGGATGACATGCAGTACAACATGTCTTCGCAGGAATTGCGAGCTCGACGAGCCAAGGTCACCATCAAAGGGCATTCCTATGAGTTCGCCGACCTTGTCATGCAACCACAGGCTCGCACGGGTACGGGAACGACGTCCTACTCGGGCCCCGTTTTCACCTTCTATTCTGTTGGTCACATAGTGGGGGCTAGCGAGAAAGTTCAGCAGCATTTCGGACTTGTGCAAGTGATGCCTTCCGGCGACATGAAGCCAATTGGGCCGACCGAAACGACGAGCAAGTTCGATTTCGATGACGTTTCCGATTCATCTTCAATCGTCACGGCAAAACGAGCAGTCATCTTCCCAAACCGGGAGATTCAGTTCCAGCAAGCGCTCCTCACTGTGAACGGCACAAAGATCATGAGCCTTGCTCTATACAAGGTCAATCTTTCAGGCGGACCGAGCACTTTTGGCGACCAGGTTCTCACTCTCAACGACAGCCATATCGGAGTGAACTATCCCTATTACACGAGCTTGGAGCCAGGTCACACGAGTCTGTTTCGCTTTGTAACCGGCCAGCCCTCTGGCAGGAGTTTATCGGGCAATTCGGCAGCATTGCTGAACTACGAACTCACCTGGAACAAGGGGGACGGGACAGAAGGCGGATTGACGCTCACCGGCTTGAATCAGCCAGATTGGAGCCTGGATGCCCATCATTCCTTGCACTTCAAGGATGGGAGCAGCCTGACGGCGCTGGCCTCCTCCCCGGAAAGACGAAGCCTGTTCGGTTCAATCGGCTACAACAAACCTCTCAACGGCTTCCAATTCTCAATGAATTCGAGCTCATCGCGATCCCTCGTCGGGCCGAAGACAACCACAAGTTCTTTGACTTCCGTATTAGAGTCTAATCCGCACAAAATCAGGAGCCTGCCGCTGACTCTCTACTACGGGCTGACCGCTACCGACACCAGCGCCGACTTTGGAACCCAGAGTCAACGGACTCAGAACACGGGACTTCGCCTGCGAGGACAGTTCAACACGTTTACTCTCGGCAAGGCCACATCGGTAAACGCCGCCTTTTCCGTCGGACGGAACTGGGGGAGCATGAATGGTTTGGCGCTTTATTCCAGTATCGGGCTCTCCAGGGCAATGAAAGGAGGAGCGGTGAACTTAAACTACGAATTCACCGACGACACCTCCTTGGCGGCACTCATCGCGGGAGGAAAACAGAGGCTGTCCGTAGACGGTACATACGGAAAGGGGAAAGCGAACATGCACCTCTTTGCGAGCAAGAGCCTGGACGCCAACTGGACAAGCCTCTATGGCGATATGTCCTATCAGATGTCGGGCCTGTACCGTCTTTCCACCGGCTACACGTTGGATCAGTATTTGGGCTCGCGTAGCTTGGACTACAATTTCGTGCTTTCCTATCGGATCGGGATTCGAGAAGTCGGCCTAGTCTGGTCTCGCCATACAAACCGGGTTGGATTTGAGGTCCTTGGCGCGAGGTTTTAGCCTTATCTCTCTCTTGCTTCTCGTTGCTACCGCTCGGTCGCAGACGTTTGGGCGCTTTGGGTATTTGCCCTGCACTCGTTTGCCCGGATGGGAGATTAGTGCATCTGGCTTTAAGGCAAGTTCGGGTGTTGCGGACACATTCAGTTTTCCCAGTCCGGCAGCGGAGTGGAAACCGACAGCAACTTCCGCGAATTCTCAGACTGTGATTTTGGGGGTGGCTCCGCCCGGCGGTCCCTCGCAACTCAAGATGGACTTAGCGGTGCCTGGGTTTTCCCTTTACTTCGAGAATGGAATCGATCTCAAGTTGGCCGGGACCGGGGCGCCGTTTTTGTCTTGGCCGGAGGGATCCGTTGGGCAGACCGTGCCGACTCCGTCTGGCCCTTGGGTTCTCGTGTCCTTTCGAACTGATCAGCCTCCTGTTTTGCTGTCGTTTGTAGGGGTGCAAACGTCGATGTCTATTCAAGGGGCGAGTGGGGACTGGCACTTGCGTTCGGAAGGGACCTTTAAGGGGTGGGTCCGCTTTCTCCTGCCGCTGGGGGGAACAGGGGCAGATCCAGTAACCGCGTCCGGTCTAGGCGAGTTGACGAAGGCGGTTGTTGAAAATCAGTCCTTGTGGTCTGGGGCGGCGCCTTCGTTGGTTAACACACATTTCGAGTCTGACGCCAACTCGATTACCGTGACATGGACTTTCGATAAGCCGGGCGCTTTGGTGCCGGGGGCGGCTTTGCTGGCGGGATACGGTGGGGACTCCGTCCAGATCACGTCAGACATTATGCAGGTCGAGGGATCGATCGACGATGGGCCAATTGCGGTGACGAAGGAGCCCAAGCTTTCCATTCGGTTTCCGGCGAGACCGTGGCCGTCCTGCCGCTATGTGGCGCTCGGCAATGTGGGATTGAGTTCGACGCCGGGAACAGTGGATGTTGCAACTACGGTTACACTCGCCTTCAAAGACCTTTCTTGCGCCGCCGATTCTAAACTACTCGGGGATTCGGGGTCTGGCTTAATGACTTACTTGGCGTCGGCGCATGGAGCGATTGAGCCGTACAGCGGAATGCACCTTCCTTACGGCGCTGACGGAGCCGGTTATGACGTGGCGGCCGCGCATGCATTACTGACGCAGGCACTTTCTGTTTCTAATGGAACGCCGGACTTATCCAATCCGCTGTTGGCCGAGGTTACGGCCCGGGTGGATGCTTACTCTTGGCGGCCTTGGAATGTCGATGATGAGGTTTGGCGGCGGGCGTCCGGCCTCGACGCGGTGGCCCTGGCGATGCGTCCTGAGGCCGAACAGCGGTTGCTGGGAGCAGAGTTACAAGCTGGGTTGAGTGCGGAGCGGGGACTGGATTTGTGGAGGCATTGGAAAGGGTCGACGATCAAATCCCCGCAACGGCTGGAGGCGATGGAGAGCTTGCGGAAGTGGCTCTTTGTTTTGAAGGGCACGCCGGCGCCTGACCCAATGATTCAGATGCTGTTTAGCCCAGTGCGGTCTTGTGGACTGAATCCCTTCGTTTGTAGTATTCAAGGTGGCCGGACGATGTTGACCTGGATGAGTTTGGATGCGACGGCCGGCATTCTCGTCTTTTCGAGTGATGTGGCTTTGAAGTTTGGGTCTTCTCAAAACCTTCATTCGGTCAAGGTGCAGCACCAAGGGGCCAGCTGGGAGGTGGACTTTAAGCCAAAGGCCGCGGGCGTTTGCGAGTTGGAGATGATCCTGCCGTCCGGCGGCTCGCTCCCAGCGGCTTGCGACCCGCAATACGTGGAGAGCTCGCGCTAATCAGATCGAGGTTGTAGTGGAGCCCGACGTTGGCCCTGCGGTTTAGAGCGCCCTGGACGACGTAGAGGGCGGTGATGAGTAGGTTGTGGGTCTCCAGAGGGTGCTGGGAGAACGGCGCCTTCTTTTGCTGGTCGTATTCCTCGATGAGGCCTTGGACATTCTCGAGAGCTTTTGCCATGTCCGCGGTTCTGCGAACGATGCCGGCGTTTGCGGTCATTGTCCTCTGGAGGGCGCCTCTGATTCTTATGGACTCGGCTTCTGGGATGCACTTCCAGGGTTGCGGTTTGCCGTCCGTTTCGGGTTCGGGCTCGTTGATGCAGGCTTCGGAGGCGCTGGTTGAGAAGACGATGGCTTCGAGAAGGCTGTTGCTGGCCAGGCGGTTCGCGCCGTGGACTCCGGTTGAGGCGACTTCGCCGGCGGCGTAGAGGCCCGGGAGGCTTGTGCGGCCCTCCAGATCAGTCACAACACCACCGCAAGAGTAGTGCTGAGCCGGAACGACGGGTATCCAGTCCTTTTCGATCTCGAGACCGATTGAAGCTAGGCGTTCGTAGATGGTAGGGAACTCTTCTTTGATCTGGTGCGCCGGCAGGTGGGTGACATCAAGGTAGACGCACCACGTGCCCAGTTTTTTCATTTCAGCGTCAATGGCTCTTGCGACTACGTCTCTGGGGGCCAGCTCAAGCCGTGGATCGTAGTCGTACATGAATCTGCGGCCGAGGTGGTTTCTAAGAGTGGCCCCGGCCCCTCTAACGGCTTCACTGATGAGGAAGCTTCGCATTTGCGGGTGGTAAAGGGTGGTGGGGTGGAATTGCATAAATTCCATGTTTGCGATCTTCGCGTTTACGGCATGGGCAAGGCCGAGCCCGTCTCCCGTGGCAACGGGCGGGTTAGTCGTGTGCTGGTAGACGCGGCCGCAGCCTCCCGTAGCGAGCATGGTCGCTTTGGCGATGAACTGCCTGAGGCCAAGGTCTCCGACCATGGCTTCTGCGCCGACGCAGCGGCCGTTGGCAGTAAGAAGTGAAGTGACGAAGGAGTGCTCGTAGATCCTGATGTTCTTGTGGCCTTCCACCGCCTGAAGCATGGCCCGCTCAACTTCCCAGCCGGTTTTGTCGAGATGATGGATGATGCGGTTCCGGCTGTGGCCACCTTCTCTTCCTAGAGCGAGGTCCCCGCCGGAGGCCATATCGAATCGGGTGCCGAGGTCCACCAGCCATTGGATGGCGCCGGGGGCGCGTTGGACGAGGAATCGTACGGCAGCGTGATCGCAGAGGCCGGCGCCGGCGATGAGGGTGTCTTCTTCGTGGAGTTCCCAGGAGTCGGCTTCGCCCACAGCGGCGGCGATACCGCCTTGGGCGTAGCTTGTGTTGGAATCGGACATCTGGGCTTTGGTGAGGACGACGACTTGTCCGTGGTCGGCGGCTCGAAGGGCAAAGCTCAGCCCCGCGAGGCCGCTTCCGACGACCAGGAAGTCCACCTTTTCAGCGTTCATCGGGCTTGCGCCTTTTTCTTGGGTGCGGCGGTGAGCTTAATGAGCTTGACCGCGAGATCGGCGTCTATTTCGGGCAGGTTGACGGTTGCCACTCCGTCTGAGCCTACTGTAATTCTGGTGGACTTGGTGATCTTTCCGGCCCATGTGTCCCAAAGCTCCAGGCGCCATGAGCCGGGCAGGAGCCCTTGGAGGGTCATGAAGGTGGCAGGGCAGGTTTGGACGGGTCGCTTTTGGACTTCGATGCGGTCCCAAGAACGATCGGCGTGGCGGACCCATGCGAGGGCCCTCGTGTCCCCGAGTACGGCATAGCCGAGAAGAGGTGGGCTTGTGCGCTCGAAGACGTCTCGAAAGCGATAGCCGGCCATGACCCAATCGTTGCCAACGTCTGCTACGACGAGGTGGTGATGCCCGGATGGGATATGGAGGCTGTACGTGCCGTGGTATTTGGTGATGTTGTCGTCGTTGTCCAGGCCGTCCGGGTCCGGCATGTCGAGACCGAGAACAACATCCCCGTCCAGCTTGACTTGAACGTTGGCCCCTCCCACGCCGGAGACGTCTCCGATCATGAGATCGAATTGGGTTGCACGCCGGAGATCCATATCGAAGTCGATCGGGTTAAACTTGCTCGGGTGGAGGCGGCCGCCTTGCAGTACACCGGAAACCGGCAGGCCATAAGCGACCCCACCAGGCCGGAATCGGACGTGGCGCGGGAGGTTGAACTCCGTGTCTCCGAAGCTGACGGGTCCCCGGTCGATGAGGAGGTCCTTGTAGATCGGGGTGGAGAGGGGCGCTTGGAAGGCGAAGGAGGGCGTTGCGGTGCGGAAGTGTTGGCCGGGCCAGTCGATTCCCTTGGTAAATGCGGCGATGGCGTTGAACCGGTTGTAAGTGCGCTTGGGGAAGACGCTGGCATCCCACCACCAGGGCATGGCAACTCCGGACGCGCCAAAAGCGACGCTTGCCCAAGCCGGATCGTGGACTTGGAGTCCATTTTTGTCTAGATTTGACTTATCCGTTTGGCGATCGGCCGCGACCTCGGTGATGAGGTGAGGTTTGCCGTACCCGCTCTTTTTGGAGAGTTGGAGGGTGAGTTCCGCGACGAGATCGGGGACGTTGAAAATGTGAGTTTGGGTGAAGTCGATTTCCGGGAGATGGTCGATGGCTCGATCGCCCAATGGGCGAGAGAAACTGGTGGTGACGAGGTGACTGTAGGGATCGAGGGACTTCAGGATCTCACCGTGCCGCTGAATCCAATCTCGGAGGACGTCTGGATCGAAGCTGTGGATGTCGTCCGTGTCCTCCCAGAGTTCCCAGCCGACGACGTTCTCGTAGGCGCCGTAGCGTGCGACAACGTAGCGGAGCTTGGCATTGTAGACCCGGTCGATGGTGGGATCGGTCCAGAATTCCTTGTCCGTATTGATCGGTCCGCCGTTGTCTTTGTTGTAAGGATTCTTGGTCCAGTGAGGGTCGAGGTCCCTATCTCTTAGTTCGTTAAAGGTGTCGAGGCAGAGGATGGGATGGATGTTGTCTTTGTCCATCAGGTCGAGAGCTTGATCCAGACGCCAGGCGTTGGCGAGGTCTAGCTTGTAGGCTCCGGAGGCTTTGGTGACGAGGGCGAAGGGGCTGTTTTCGGGAGCGAGGAATAGTCTGGCGGCGTTGCCCCCAGACGCGGTTAGGGCGGGGAGCCAAGTCTCTATGTCGATGAGGCCTTGGTGTGATTGGAGGGTGGCCCCAATGGGGAAGAAGGGCGCGCCGTCTGTGAACTCGAAGTAGTGGAAGTCTCGTGGGCTGGTGAGGACGAAGCCGTGGGACTTGGAGTCTGTTGCTGTGAGGTCAATCTCTTTGGTGGTTGCGGTTCCGGTCTTGTCTTTGGCGGTGATGACGACTTTGTTGACGCCTTTCTCTAGCAGAGCGAGGCGGATTTGCCATGTTGGCTGACCGGCCGGCTTTAGGGTTTCGCCTTTGCCATCGAGATCTCTTGTGAACGGTTGGTAGTAGAAGCCGGGGACGGTATAGGTTTTGCCGCTGGGCGGAGTGACCTGAGCGTCCAGCGTGATTTGGACGGGGCTAAAGGGGTTTTGGTAGGTGGCTTGGAGGTCGACCTGGATTTGGATGCGGCCGTAGAGAGGCGCTTGGGTTGTGGAGGGGGTGGCAGCGGTTATTTGGATAGGTTTGGGCTCTGGCTCGGTGTGTTTTGTCGTTTGGGCTTGGGCGAGCGTGGCGATGAGGATGGCTGCGAGGAGGGTGGTTTTGAATGCTCCCCAAGTTTCTGGCCGCACGGCTCTATTTTAGATTGATCGAGGAAGGGTTTTGGCTGAGGCCACATATCTCGAGAGTCATACAATAGTTTCCATGAATCGCACGTTTCGGCAGCAAAACCGACTGCGATTCATGCAAGTGGCCGCTCTCAGCCTGCTTGTCGCCATCATGGTCCTGCGTTGGCCTTACGTGCTTCAAATCCTTCAAACGGAAGGAGGACTGATGCGGTGGATCTTGTACATGAGCCCCCTCGCATGTATCTTCGTCGTGCTCAACCTCGTGTTCACCAGACTTGTCGCGACGGAGGCGGGCCTGGAATACTACAACTTCCTCAACATTCGAAAATTCAAGATTAGCTATCGGGAGTTAACCGCTTATTCGATGGAGAAGGACACTTGGCGGCTTTTCGTAGGAGATCGAAGGTTCGATTTGCCGGAGATAACAATCTCTGATCTGCATGCATTGATCGCTGACAGAGCGCCCCATGCGCTCAAGGTGCGGCAGCTTTCTCGGGGGCTTTTGCCTTCCGAGGAGCCATTGACCTTAAGGGCGTTTGATGGGCAATATTGGTTCGCACGCGTGCTCACGGGGGCAATCTTCTGGATCCCGGTTACGCTAATCACACCGTCCGCAAGCTGGCCATGCTTCCCAATTCTCTTTTGGCGCCCCATCCTTCAAATGTGTGACCTTTTTGGGACTCTTCACCTGGATTCCGATGGGGTGTCGGTCTCTTGGCCGGGGCGGACGAGCCAGATCGCATGGAAGGACATTTCAACCGTGTTCTGCGAAGGAGAAGGGGCGGACTCGCTACCTTGTTCTTACGGTCGGCGGGGTTGCAGTCGAATTGCCCAAGGGTTTTTCGCGGGATTTCAAGGTCCTCCAAAAGCTGTTCTACAGCTTTCCGCCTAAGACCCGGTATGTCAATTTCGACCAGTCGTTCACGCGTGGTGGCAGGCGGAAAAGGAAGAAGGAAAAGGCAGGCACACAACTCGAGTTGCAGCCGGGCTTTTAGATGTCCGGTAGACCGTGTCGCGGGCTCTCGGCAATTTAACGCTTTTAAAGCGGCACCTGGACTTTAAATCGAAGGCTTCAGGTTGCTCTTTCGCGCGAATACGGAAAGCCATTGCCGGCGTTTCGGCAGCCGGGCCGGGTCCGGGCTTTTGAAAGCGGCGGCGGGTCGCCGCACTCCTTACTAAGTTGGCCTTCGTTTGCTTGGATAGTCAACGATCTTGTCCCATTCTGCGGCGCTGGAGCGGGCTACTACGGCTACTACTTCTTCTTCACCTATGTTGATGACCTCGTGGGGGATGCCGGGCTCTATGAAGATGAAGTCTCCGGCTTCGTTTTCGACGACTTGCTTGAGGCCCTCGCCGTACTCGTGGCGGACTTTGCCTTGGAGAATGTAGAGCATGAGTTCGAAGTCCACGTGGATGTGGGCGAAGGCGACGGCGCCGGGTGGGACGGTAGCGACGTTCATGGAGAGGAGCTTGGAGCCGACGTTTTTCTCGGACATTCCGGTTTTGTATCGGATGCCATTCCAAGCCCTCGGGTTGCCGCCTCCTCGGATGCATTTGATGCCTTCGTCGCCCTCGACGACGGCTTTTAAGTCTTCCCAGTTTTCTTTCATTTGCGGCTGGAATCTTACTCTGCGTGTCAGGTCGGTAAGTGGTAAATGGTAAGTGGTAAACAGTTCCGGACGGGATCACATTTAGAGTTCTAGATTTTTGATTTTGGACTCCAGGTGTCTCGGTCCTCTGACCCGCTACCGGTCACCGGTCACCCGACGTGCCTGGTTTTAGCTTTGGAATCGTTAAGAATGAAAGCGGGAGGTGGGTGAAGCGTTCATCCTTCGTTTTGAGGTGCTCTCGGGCGGCCACGGGCGCTTGCGCTCGGCCCTGGATGCGCCTTACGTGGCATTCGTGCCGCGTGCCTCATGGAATGATCGCGTTGAGCCAACGCGTGAAATTCCCTCCTTTAGGCAAGGAGCCAACGGGGTCGGCTTGGTCAGCTGGCCCCACTTTTCTTTGTGATGATGTGATGATGTGATGATGTGATGATGTGATCGGTTAGGATTTCTTGGCTTCAAACTCGGCGATCATCTTTTTTGAGGCGAGAGTCCGCCAGGCTTTTTCGAGCATTTCGGCAAGCTCGTCGTCTTCGATCTTCTCGAGGCGGACGAGGACGCCTGGCCAGCCTTCGTAGTGTTTGGTCTCGAAGAAGATCTCGGGGGCGACGGTCATGAGCATCTCTTTTTCGTCGAGGTCGCAGGGGACGACGAGGATTCCGGGCTCGCGAACTCGGACGAGCATTTTGCCGCGGACTTTGAGGGCCGGCGTGCCCCAGCTTTCGCCTTCTTCAACTCCGGGCAGGCCAGCGGCTTTAGCGATGGCGCTGATCTTTTGGAGGCTGGGGGTGTAGTCGTCCATGGCATTTGGAATGCTACTTCTTTGGTGGATGGTGGATGGTGGATGGTGGATGGTGGATGGTGGATGGTGGATCGGTGATCGGTGATCGGTGATCGGTGATCGGTGATCGGTAGGGAGGAATGGCGCGCCTCCATGGAACTCAAAACGCATCCGGAAGGTGGGTGCCTTCGGGGAGGTGGATGCCGAATTCGCCTTCGACCACTCTTCGAAGCATCGGGGCATCTTTAACTTCAAATGTTCTTACGATTTCCTGCTTTGCCCGGTGAGTGAAGCGGTTCTTGCTGAGAATGAACCTCCCTCCTTCGGGAAGCGCTAAGGCGCAAAGAGCCTTGGTACGAAACGGGCTCTCGGGATGTTGGCTAGTGTAGAAGTTTGCGATCTCGCAATCGGGCATGGACATCTGCTTTGCAGAAAATTCCATGACGTCCTTCCAAGCCCCTTCGAAGAGCACCTGATGAAACCAGCGCCCATCCTCTTCGACCACGCGTCGAGTGTCGTGCGGAGTCTCCTGCTCGATATCGGCGACCCACCGGATAGGGGCCGTCGGGCTAAGCCCGGCGCCCCCAACGTCGACGAGCCATCTCTCGCCATCCAAGCGCACGAGGAGGGTTGCGTGAACCGTCGGACCTGGCTGGGTCCGAGAGGTAGAAATTCGAGGTTGCGCGGAGAGAACCTCGACATCGAATCCCAGCGACTTTAGGACGGAGGCGAACAGAAGGTTGTGTTCAAAGCAGTAACCACCTCGTCTCCGGCAGACCATCTTCTCGTAAAGCGACTTAGTGTCAAGAAAGATAGGTAGGCCGCATAACGGATCGAGGTTCTCATATGGGATCGAGTATAAGTGTCGAAGAGTGAGGGCAGCCATTGTCTCGTGCGACACGATTGCTTCGCCGCTGAAATCGACGCGCGCCATGTAGGCGTGCAGTTCACTATCGGTCATAAATCTCTCCCTCGCAGTTCGGTCTAATTCAGCTAGAGAGGGGAGTTGCCCTAATTACAACATCTGGATCCGAAAGGTGGTGGGCGGTACAGGACTTGAACCTGTGACCCCTTCGGTGTGAACGAAGTGCTCTACCACTGAGCTAACCGCCCGGAAGGGAGTGAATGTTACCTTCCAGGGTTTGGACTTAGGCAGGTCTCGTATTCTTCCATTTGGAGATGGACGCTTCTAAGAAGAGTGATGCTCCGGTCCCGTCATCTCCAGCGATCGCCGGGTGATTTCACGTAAGTCGCGTAGACGTAGCGCCATGGAAGTATGAAAAGCACGATGAGGACTGGCAAGCATTCCTTTACGCTGTCCATGGTTTCCGGGTCCATTTGATTGCTGCGCCAAAGGGGGAGAGCAATGGCTACGAGCCATATCGCTTTCCAGGAGAATTCATAGAATATCAAGGGGAGCATTTTCAGCGGATACCGAATGCCTAAGGCTGCGACGAGAGCAAGGGCGGCCAGAAAACATTTCGCGACTCCATACATCAAGGTCCAGTGTTTCTCGTGGTGGATGATGCCTGGCCAGGTCATCACCCCTTGGCCTAGGAATAGGAGTGCGTAGAAGGCGCGCAATAGATAAAGGTGAAGGGTTGAGACTTCAGGTGTTGGGGCGATCGGCTGGTCCATGATTGCTCTCTGCTGTCTTGGGCGGCGGCCACATTGAGAGTGTCGACTTTCCTGTGTTTTGTTTTTGGACCGGGACGTTCGCCCCAAGCGTTGGAGTAGGTATGCGAAAAGGACCGGAAAGGGCTGAGGGATTTGAGAAGGCGGTTTCTCGGAGAAATCTTGCGTCCTTCGATCTCACGTATCCGGTTTGTGGCCAGACCAGGCGAAGGTGGAATCAGTCAATCGTTCGGTCGAGCAGTTCCAAGCCTTTGGCCGGGTCATTACCGAGGCCCAGGGCCTTGGAGAGGCCGGGCGAATAAGAAATCTCTGCGGCGAGGTTCTTGCGGATTTCGAGTTTAGTGGGATCGTCGATCGGAATACCTTTTCCATACACGCGATAGAGAAATGTCATCTCGTTCCGAAGGAGGGCGCGCAACTGGTAGGGGGTTTCGTCATTCGGTCCCGGAAACTGAAGCGCTCGGAGCAGCAGGAAGACCTGTGCGGCTTGATGCGCATTCTGGGGGAGGAGTCGTTCATCTTCTCCCATCCCGTATCCAAGCACGTGCCATAGGTAGAGCCAGTCTTGGATCGCTTTCGCGTCTTTGGCGGGATCGATTTCGTGGGTGGCCGTCATCTTTTGGATGGGCAGCCAAGCAAATGAGTAGAGCACGAGGCAAAAAGCTTGCTGGTTGATGGGCACGCGTACCTTGGGATTCCACTTGAGATTTACGGCTTGTGAAAAGTCGAGATTCATTAGTCCAAAGTCGATGGCGCGCTTGTAGTTCCTTTGAACGAAGTCGGATTTTTGCTTGGGCGGCGCCATGATCTCGTTGATCCAGCCAACTCGGATCTTCATTTGCCGGTTGTAGTCGACGACCAGCCTGTTGTCAGCGAGAAGCACGCCGATGGTGTCGGCACTTGGGAAAGTCGATAGCGGGCCTGCTGTCAGAAGGGTGGTTTCAATCGATTTGTCGTGAAGTTGCCTGAACGCGTAGGCGTTCTTGATTCGCTGCCAATCGAAGGCCGGAAGAGTGGAGAGGGGCATCAGCCGTCGAGTGCGAACCTGTTGCAGGGTAGCAATCAAGGGATTGGCTGGGGGAGGAGTTTGCGCCTGACCGGGGAGGCAAAGCGCAGAGAATGCAGCCGCGCAGCCGAACCTGAAGACGGAGTTCGGCATGTGCCGAATTTACCCAGAAAGGCTGCGCGCTGTGATGAGAGCGAGAAGAATTCACAGGAGCAGATTCCGCTTTGGCTCAAACCTGCTTTAAGGAAGCCAGTCGGGTGTCAGGGGAGCTTTGTCGTCTTCGCCTTGCCAGAAGATGGAGACGACCCACCAGCGGGAGCCGTCGTTCATGAGCTGGATGCTATTGATGCCTCGCTCGAAGGGTTTGTCGTCGGTTTGTTTCCAGCGGGATTCGTAGGTGCTGAAGACTTGGGTGATGTTGGCGTAGGTGTCCGCGTGTCTGTGGAGTTCCTTTTCGAAGAAGCCCTTCTCGGTCATGATTTTGTCATCCATGGTGATGTAGCGATCCACGTCGAAACCGAAGTAGCGAATGCCAGTCTTGGTTCGGACGGCGGCTCCCATCCGGGCGTTGGGGACGAAGAGGGAGCGCATGCGGTCCCAATCTCTTTTTTGGCCGATTGGGCCGGAGATGACGTTGTAGAGAGCTTTGATGATCGAGTCTTGGCTGGCAACGTCTGCCCGTTTCGGACGGATGGCGGCGGGGGTTGGAGTAGGTGGAGTTTGAGCTCCGGCGAGGCCGATTAGCACGAAGACGACGGGGAGAAGCAGTCGGTTGAGATTCATGGCGTTCCTTGACCTTACCGGGAGGCCTTGGGGGAAATGAATTAATTCGACTTAATGCACCCGTTGAACTCATCAGGATCCTTGCGTGAAATGAAATTGTGGGTGCCTGAATCGGTTCGTTCTCCCTAGCGCTTTTGCGAG
>JANYLD010000154.1 GCA_025363835.1 Armatimonadota bacterium | reverse complement strand
CCCAGACCAGGAAGCCAAGCGCGGAAATGGCGAGCGTTGAGAATGCGACGAAATGGTAACCAAAGACCCGCTTGCGAGAGAAGTTGGAGATGATGTCGGTTACCACGCCCATCGACGGCAGGATCATGATATAGACCGCCGGGTGGCTGTAGAACCAGAACATGTGCTGGAAGAGAACGGGGTCGCCGCCAATCTCAGGACTGAAGATGCCGAACCGGAAGACCCGCTCGATCACGACCAGTAGGAGGGTGATGGCGATGACGGGCGTGCCGAGGACGATGATGACGCTGGTGGCGTAGGTGTTCCAGACAAAGATCGGCATCCGGAACCAGGTCATGCCAGGCGCGCGCATCTTATGGACGGTGACGATGAAGTTAATACCGGTCGTGATCGAGGAGAAGCCGGCGATGAACGCGGCCAGGATGGCGAGGGTGACTTGCCCGTTTGAGTAGAAGCTGGAGTACGGCGTGTAGAACGTCCAGCCGGTATCGAATCCGCCCGTGAACACGGCGATAAGAGCCATGATCGACGCGAGAATGTACAGATACCAACTCAGCAGGTTGAGGCGTGGGAAGGCAAGGTCACGAGCCCCGATCGCAATGGGAAGGATGAAGTTTCCTAAGACCGCCGGTATCGACGGGATCAGGAAGAAGAAGATCATGATGACGCCGTGCTCGGTAAAGACCTTGTTGTAGCTTTCCGATTCCAACAGGCGTCCGACCGGCGAGGTCAGCTCGACGCGGATGAGTCCGGCAAAGAATGATCCGATCGCGAACATGAACGTGATCGACATCAGGTACAGAATCGCGATCCGCTTATGATCGGTGGTGAGCAGCCAACCTTTGACGGTGTTGTCTGCGTTCAGATAATTCGTCTTCGGCGTTGGACGTTCCTCAGGCGATACTGCTTCAGGAATAGCGATCGTGCTCATTTTCTATCGGTCCTATTTTCTGCGGCGACAGCGTTGACGGCCGGACCGGTTTCGTTCATGTCGGTTGCGCCAAGGCTTCGCGAGGCTTCCTGGCCACTCGCCGTGTTGGACTCAGTGGCGAGCCGGCTCGCGGGCGAATTTCCCGAAGAGCCTTTTTGCGCTTCAGTCGTCGCAACAGTGGTCGTGCCGGAAGGCATCATGCCATTCAGAGACTTGATGTAGGCGATCAGATCGAGAACGTCTTCCTCCGAAACCTGACCCTCATATTCTGGCATCGTTGGCCCGTAGCCTGCAGTGAGTTGAGCCCCCGGTTTCAGAATCGATTCTCTGAGGTAAGCCTCGTCCGCGGTTTGGTGCCCGCCGCCCGAGATATTGCGCTGCTTGTTGTAGATGCCAACCAGGGAAGGGGCACGCTCGTCGCTAAGCTGTTTATGGCAGTTGTCGCAGGCGAGGACCTTAAATAGACGGCCACCGCGCTCTTCCATGCTCATCGGGGCGACATTGTTGCCTCCGTTGTTGAGCCACCGCGCGTACTCTTCGGGCGGCATCGCGTAGACGTAACCGCCCATTTCCGAGTGCTGGGTGCCGCAGAACATGGCGCAGTAGAACGGATACTTTCCGGCCTTGGCGGCGGTGAACCACATCGTGGTGTAGCGGCCCGGAACCACGTGGATCTGGCACCGGAAGTCGGGGACGTAGAACGCGTGGATGACATCCTGCGAAATCAGAGTCAACCGAACGGGCTGGCCGACGGGGATGTGGAGGGTGTTGTTCTCACGCACGCCATTGGAGTGCTGGATGTGCCACATCCATTGCTTGCCGACCACGTAGACGTCTTGGGCGTCCTTGGGCGAGGTGCGCATCTCTATGAAGAGCTTCGCGCCGAAGAAGAACATGATCAAGCCGAGGATGGTGGGGATGACGGTCCAGGCGATTTCGAGCGGCAGGTTCTCATGGGGCGGGTTATGCCGGCTGACTTTGGAACCCTGGCGGTATCGCACCGCGAAGAAGATGACCATCGCGTAGACGAGGACGGTAAAGACGATGGTCAACGCAACCAACGCATAGAAGACCACGTCGTGCTGGTACGCGATCGTTGAGCCTTGCTGCGGGGCAAACGGGAAATTCATGGGGCGTATGATCTCGGGTTAGACCCCGGTGATCTGCCCTCCAATTCGCGGGTCGCCCGTCGGAATCTTGTATTTCTTGCTCATGTAAAAGATCGATCCGAAGAGGATGAGAGCGGTTGAACATCCCAAGACGATCATGATGTTTTTGATCACCAGCGTCCGCTTGCCGGTAACGGGGTCAATCATGATGCAGCCGAGCAGGATCACGTCGGGCTTAACTCCCTGAACTCCTTGCGAGGCCGCAACCAAGTTCTTCTCAATGACGGCCGTTGGATATTCCGCGCCGTACATGTAGCCGCGGATGACGCCTGTCTTATCGAGGAACATCATTCCCGCCGGATGGTTGATCAGGTGGGTGGTCGGGTTGTAGCTGTAGCGGAAGCCGAGCGCATCCGTCACCGCTCGGATTTGATCGTAGCTGCCGGTAAGTCCATGAACTCCGATCTCGCCTCCGGGTACGTGGTAGGCCGCGAGGATCTGCTCTTTCTTCGCTTGCGCAAGAGCTGGAGTCTCGGTAGGGTTGATGCTGAGGAGTATGAGATCGAAGTCCTTTCCGGGAACGATCTTCTTGTCCTTCTCCAAAGTCTTGAAAATGTCCTCGACTTCGAGTCGGCAGACGCCGTTGCAGCCAAAGAACATCGGGAGGATCATCACGGGCCTCGCGCCAAGCTCGTCTCGCATGGTAACAGTGCGGCCGGCCTCATCTTTAAAGGTTGCGCTCAACGGGATTTGGGTTCCGAAGTGCTGGTCGATTCCCATCGACTTCGTGAGCGAACCGGTCGGGACGACGCCTGGGTCGACGCTTGTGGATGTGTCTTGAGCCACGGACAGGCAGGCGAGAGCACAAAGGGCTGCGGCAACCAATACTTTCGCAAGCGAACGTTTCCCCTCCTTTGAAGGAAGGGCCAGATGCCGTTGTCCGACATACCTGAGTCCCGAAGTCAAACGGCGGAATTCCAATGTAGGAACTCGATTGATCACCCACCCCCGGCCCCTCCCGATAAGGGAGGGGAGGGTTTTAGCGCAAATTAAAGTGTTTTTAGCCACCGTTTCCTCCTAGGTTGGATGTGCTTGTGGCGCTTTGTCCTCTCACTGCAGGGCTGTTGCCCGAAATCTTAAGTTGAGCCGAAGTGTAAATCGACCCACCAACTCCACCGCCGGTTGCAGCT
>JANYLD010000148.1 GCA_025363835.1 Armatimonadota bacterium | reverse complement strand
CGACGGAGCGTGCCCCTCCCCGATCTTCGCTTAACTAGGGTCAAGAGAAAACGCGCTAAGCACGTTGGAGAAGTCGTCGGTCCAAACTGGACCTGGCTCGGGGTTCTTCATGTTCATCCAAACCGGCTGCTTTCCCAAGGTGCCGAAGTCGTTCATAGACCTCCCCATAAGCAGCCAATGCGAAGCCGTCCACCCCCTCGCCTCCTCCTCCGGCCCTACGATGTCCATCGCATAGTAGATCGAAGCCAGATTTAGAGACTTGGCCGCTCGAGCGAGCACCGGTGGGAGTTCTAAGTAGCGATTTGACGTGTGGAAGCAAAGGACCCCGCCAGGCTTTAGCTTGGAGAGGTACATCTCAATCGCTTGGATCGTAATGAGGTGAATGGGTATCGCGTCCGAGCTGAACGCGTCCAGGAAAATCACATCGTAAGAGGCCTCTGGCGCCTTGGCAAGCTCGAGCCGCGCATCCCCCTGAACGATGTTGATGTGCGCCTTGCTGTCGGATAGGTAGGTGAAGTACCTGGGGTCGCTCGCAATCCGGATGACGTCGGGATCGATCTCGTAGTAGGTCCACTGCTGCCCAGGCTGAGAATAGGCGGCCATGGTCCCGGCGCCGAGTCCGACGATGGCGACCGATTGCTTCGCTTTAGAGCCGCTGAATTCCTTGAAGAACGCGCCAACGGGGCTCTGCGGGCTGTAATAAGTGAGCGGCTCTCGCCGTGTTTCGTAGGAGGCCAAATTCTGTTGACCGTGCTCAGTGCTACCGTGCCAAAGCTCGTGCTGGGTGCCGTAAGAGTACACGCGCTTGACTCCAAAGAAGTCGCGCGTCTCGTACATGACGTGGGTGGCAGCGCTCTTGAGTCCCGCGCCAAAGATCATCACGCCCGCCAAGGTTAAGCCATATCTCAAGGGCCGATCAATCGCGAGGAAGCACCCGACGATGAAGACAGCAACGATGAAGAGTGCGACCGGAGACTCCGCCGCATCCCCGTTCTTCGCCACTCCCCAAGCCCAGTACTGCCCAGTTCTCGCAATGGCGATGACGATTAAGCTGACCGCAACAGCAATCCCAACATCCCAGCGCCAAGTCCTTGTGTCGAGCTTCGGACTGGGCTCTTCCTTGGTCGGCGCCTCCTGTTTTCTGCCAATCAAAACGAGAGCAACCGCAATGGCGATCGGATACTCGATCAGGGAATTGAATAGGAGAGGAGCGACAAAGGCATTGAACGCCCCGCCGATCACGCCTCCGGCAGCCATCCACAAATAAAACTCCGTGAGGTGGGAGTGAGATGGCCGCGATCGCACGAGGAGTGTGTGGCAAAGCCAAGCGAGCATGAAAAACGTAAGGAGATGTAGAAAAGCAAGCGGCACCATTGGCGCCCAAAGCTCAAGAGCCAGCACCAAAGCGACCGGCAAAGCCAAAATTGAAGTGAGCCGACTAAGCAACTGAATGTTTGGATGAACTCGGTGGCTAAAGGCGAGGATGAATGTGAGCAGGTAGATGGCCAGCGGAATAATCCACAAAAGCGGCACTGGAGCGATGTTCGTGGTGAGGTAACTCGTGATTCCCAGCATGAGGCTTGAGGGGACGGCCGAAAGCAAAATCCACCGGATCTTTTGCTTCACGGTCGGAGCAGGCTCTGCGACCGTCTCCACGACCTCGACCAGATCGGCCGATCTACCCTTCAAAAAGACCGCCAAAGCCGACCCAAACGTCAGAATCCCTAGCGCGATATACCCGCCCGTCCACATCTTGCTCTGCGCGCTCAGAGTGAGTCGTGGCTCAATGAGGACCGGGTAGGCAAGCAAGGCGAGCATGCTGCCGAGGTTGCTCGCGCTGTAAAGAAAGTAGGGGTCTTGGGACGCCGGGTCTGGTGTTCTCGAGAACCACTTCTGAATCAGCGGAGCTTGCGCCGCAACGGCAAAAAACGGCAGCCCAACCATGAGCAGTAAGAGTCCAATCACTTCCAGCGCCGGCATGCCGTGTTGCGAAGGTGAAAAACCCGCCTTCAGGCCAAATGGCAACGTGATCAAGGCCAACGCGATGATGACCAAGTGAAGCACCGGTTGCCCCTTCGTACCAAGCAGCTTCACGCTCCCATGCGCATAGGCGTAGCCGGCAAGCAGCATTAGTTGAAAAAAGACCACGCTCGCATTCCAAACCGCCGCCGATCCGCCGAAAACCGGCAGAATCATCTTGGCCACCATCGGTTCGACTAAAAAGAGAAGCGCGGAGCCTAAAAAGATAGTGAGGGTGTATAGGACTCGCACGCGTTCATGGATTATGGCAAGGAGTCCAACTTACGCCCGAGCTCCCGGCCTCAGATGTGGATTTGGGCGACGATTAGGACTGGCCGTTCATGGCGAATGCGGTGAGGACGTTTGAAAAGTCATCGGTCCAAATCGGACCTACCTTGGGGTGGTCCATGTGCTGCCAAATGATGTCTTTACCTAAGGCGCCAAAGTCCGTTTCGTGCCGAGCCATCAGCATCCACCTTGAGACGCTCCAACCCCTCTTCTCTTCGTCTGGCGACACGAGGTCCATCGACAAATAGATTGAATGCATGGAGAGGCTATTCCCCGCCCTTGCAATGACAGGCGGGAGATCCAGATAGCGATTCGAGGTGTGGAATGCGATGATGCCTGCCGGCCGAAGCTTCGACTTATACATCTCAATCGCCTCCCGAGTCACGAGGTGGACTGGAATGGAATCCGAATTGAAAGCGTCGAGCACGATCAAGTCATAGCTCGCAGGAGGCGCCTTGGCAAGCTCAAGTCGCGCGTCTCCTTGGACAAGGTGGACCCTCGCGGGGCAGTCGGACAAATACGTGAAGAGTCTCGGATCGCTCGCGATCCGTATAACATCAGGGTCGATTTCGTAGAATGTCCAATCCTGGCCTGTCTGCCCATAGGCGGCCAACGTGCCTGTCCCGAGCCCGACGACGGCAACCGACTCCTTGGACTTTGGCCCATTGAACTCCTTGAAGAAGCGGCCAATCGGAGAGTTGTGATTAAAGTAGGTGAGAGGCTCGCGTCGATGGCCCGGCGTCATGTTCTGCTCGCCGTGGTCGGTGCTGCCGTGCATGAGGATGTGGAAGGGACCAGACACCTGCACACGCTTGACGCCAAAGAAGTCTCGCGTTTGGAAGATGACTGAGTTGGCGAGCCGATTAATGCCCGGGCCTAGGATCATGACCGAACCGAGAATCAGGCCATAACGGACCGGGCGGTCGATCGCGAAGAAGCAACAGACAATGAGCACGGCCGCGATCGCCATGGTAACCGCCGAGGCAGACGTTTCGCCCCACCGAACTGTGACCACGTTTAGCAGGAGCGGACCGCACAGGGTCAAGCCGTAGACCGGGGCGCCCGCCATCACGCCAACGGCGAAATCCTTCCCGAGCATTTTTGGATCTTTCATCGCATGGCGCTGGAATAGGGCGATGGCGACCGCAAGGGCTATCGGATATTCGACGAGGCCGTTAAAGGTGACGGGTGCAATGAAGGCGTTGAAAGCGCCACCTAGGACGCCACCCGCCGCCACCCAGAGAAAGAACTCGGTCAGGTGGGATTCCGGCGGCCTTGAGCGGGCAAGGAACAGGTGGCACGTCCAGGACAGCATGAATAACACCGTGAGGTGCATCATGGCCAGCGGGATCATGGGCGTCCAAAGCTGCAGAACGAGCACCAATGCAAGCGGGAGGACAAGGATCGTGGAAGTGCGCGCCAACACTCGCGGATTCGGGTGGATGCGGTTACTGAAGGCGAGGATAAAACTGATGAGATACACGGCGAGCGGGATGATCCAGAGAAGGGGCACCGGGGCGATGTTCGTGGTCAGGTAGTTCGTGACCCCGAGCATCAGGCTCGCGGGCACTGCGGCCAGCAGTAACCATCGCACTCTTTGCGGGTTGGTCGGGCGAGGCGCGTCTGCCGTTTCTTCGACCTCTTCAGCCTGATCATGACGGCGCCTCGTGATCATGATGAGCGAGGACAGAGCCGTCAATAGAGCGAGAGCAACGTAGCCCAAAGTCCAGAGTCGGGCTTGAAACTTGATTGGCAGCAACGGCTCTATGAGAGTGGGATACGCGAGCAAGGCAAGGACGCTTCCCACGTTGCTGGCGCTGTAGAGGAAATAAGGATCGCGAGCGGAAGGATCGGGCGTCTTCGCAAACCACTTTTGTATGAGCGGCGCCTGTGCAGAAAGTGCAAAGAAGGGCAGCCCCACCATGACTAGGAGGAGTCCAATGACCTGAAAGGCCGGTTGGCTCCCAGGGGATAGGAAGTAGCCGCTCTTTAGGCTAAACGGGAGTGCCAAGAGCGCTAACGCGACGACAGCCAAATGCAGAATCGGCTGCGTCTTTGCGCCTAGCCGCTTTGTGGAAATGTGCGCGTAGGCGTATCCAAGAAGCAACAAGAGTTGGAAGAAAACAACGCTCGCATTCCAAACAGCCGCTGACCCGCCAAACACTGGCAAGATCATCTTGGCAACCATCGGTTCGACGAGGAAAAGAAGGGCCGATCCGAGGAAAATCGTGAGTGTGTAAAGGGCGCGCACGGTTAGAAAGTTGATTGGCCAGGTGTCAAGTTCACAAGGGCTTTGTTCGTGTATAGGACGTTCGAGGCGGCAGTTTGAGTTTCTGACGCAAGATTCTTGCTGCGGCCCTGGAACGACGGCGTGACTGCTTTGGTTGCCTTGTCCATGAGGGTCCGATCGCTCGTCGTTGCCGTTTGCGGATTGCTCGGACTTGCTTCCTGCGCAGTTCTTCTGCCCCAATCTCAATCTTCCACAGATAGGGTTGCATTCCCTCGGCCGAAGCAGAAGATCCGGCCAAAGCCAGCGGTGCCTACAACGGAGGCTTTTGCCGTCCCCGTTCTCATGTATCACCGCATCGACAACCTGACCCCGGATCAGTCGCGCAGTCCGCTCATGCGCGACTTAACCGTTCCGACCGCCGACTTTGAGGCACAGGTGAAGTATTTGGCCGACAACGGCTTCACTTTTCTCCTCGCAAGCCAGGTTGAGACCGCCTTGCGCAACCACCAGCCCTTGCCCCAGCGGGCAGTGGCGATCACAATGGACGATGGGTACAAGGACAACTTTGAAAAGGCATTTCCGATTCTGCAGAAGTATCACGCCTGCGCGACGATTTTCATGGTTACCAACAATTTCGAGAAGCCCGATCGGCTCTCCTGGTCTGACGCCCGAACGATGCGGGACGGCGGGTTGGGCTACGGCTCGCATACCGTCTCCCACGCCGACATGACTACCCTGCCCGGCGATCGTTTGGACTACGAGCTTTGTGAGTCGAAGAGAATTCTAGAGCAAGGGCTCCATGTGCCGATCACATCTATTGCGTACCCGTCCGGCGCATACAACCAGACCGTCATCGAGAGAACTCGGGCAGCAGGTTATCTGGCCGGATGGAAGAAGGGAGGCGGTCCCGTTCAGCCGGGATCGGAGCCTTATATGCTGCCGCGGGTTCGGGTTCACGGTAAGACGGACATGGAGGCCTTTCACCGAAAGGTCTGGAGCGGCTACTGGACGATGCGGATGAACGCCGCCGCCCAGCAAATGGTTGCCTCCAATCACGTCCGCCACGCGCGCCAACGGCCGGCGTGACCCGCAGTTTCCGTGGCGGTGGATTCAATCGGACGTCCCCCACCGTCTTCCCTTTGACATGCAAGCGACCAGCAACGCGGCCGGGCCTTGGTATCGCGGGTTAAGCCGTTATCAATGGCT
This sequence comes from Armatimonadota bacterium, assembly GCA_025363835.1. GTDB lineage: Bacteria > Armatimonadota > Fimbriimonadia > Fimbriimonadales > Fimbriimonadaceae > JANYLD01. The sequence goes on along the minus strand of JANYLD010000148.1, from coordinate 3,670 downwards.
GGTCCTCACCGTCGCCTGGATGGGCTGGGTTTTCGACATTGCGGACTCTGCGATTTTTGCCCTTGCCAAGATCTCCATGCTTACCGAAATCATGGGCGCGGCAGCCTATGCGGCGAGCGGCAAGGCGATCGAAGCTCAGATCCAGATGCTGTTCCTCATCGGCTGGTCGATTGGAGGCCTCGTGTTTGGCGTCCTAGCCGACAAATGGGGCAGGACGCGGGTTCTCGTCATTACCGTCCTGATGTACAGCGCACTCACAGCGTTGACAGCGTTGAGCAAGACGGTCCTGCAGGTTGAGATTCTGCGATTTCTGACCGCACTAGGAATTGGCGGGGAATGGGCAGCTGGAGCGGCACTTGTTGCGGAGGTGTTTCCGGACAAGGCCCGTGCGCCCGCCGCCTCGGTGCTTCAGAGCGCCGCGGCGATCGGACCCGTGCTGGCCGCTCTGGGCAACCAGGCGCTTAGGAACGAATCTTGGCGCTGGCTATTTGTCCTCGGGACATTGCCCGCCTTGATGACGGTCGTCGTGAGGTTTTATGTCCCCGAGCCGGAGCGTTCCGTCCGAGCTGAGAAGCGGAGCGACGCGGGGAGTCTTAAAGCCTTGTTTGCGAACCCCGTCTACGCGCGTTACGCCATCGTCGCAATCGTGATCGGAATAGTGGGCATCGCAGGCTCTAACAACCTGAGCTTCTGGATGCCAAATCTCGTGAAAGCAGCCAGCTCGGGTGTGGCAAGTGCCGTCTTGAAAAGCCGAACAAGTTACGTCACCTACACGATGCACTGCGGCACACTTCTGGGGGTCATATTCTTCCCTTGGCTCTGCCAGCGCATCGGCCGAAAGCCCGCATTCGCCATCTTCTTCGCCGCCGCTCCGCTCGCCCTGGCATTAATTACCTACGGCGCAGTGAGTTACCAACACCTTCTTCTGATGGCGCCCATCACGTCCTTCTTCGTAATCGGCCTTACCGCAGGCTACGCACTCTACTTCCCTGAGCTCTTCCCCGCCCACCTCCGAGCCACCGGCGCCGGCCTCGCCTACAACACTGGCCGCATCGCCACCGCCCCTGTACCCATCTGGACCGCCGATCTTATGGCCACCATGAACGGCTCCGTTTCTGCCGGGGTTTTGATCGCCGGGGCTGCGTATGTGATCGGTCTTGTTGCCCTCCCGTTTGCTCCCGAAACGAGAGGCAAGGGCTTGCCGGACGACCTCCAGGCATCGCCAACCTGATCACTAGGGAGCGCCGGATTTATCCTACAACCCGCTCCGCAGAGCTTTAGCCTGCCCCCCTCCGAGTCTTCACGAGGGGGCCAGGATAAATCCTGCGGATCGGGTTGCAGGATAAATCCCGCGCTCCACTTGCGCTTCAGTTGGGGGCAAGCAAGATTCGCCGCAAAGAAACCAACGCCGACTGCGTACACCGCCGCCGAACGTCCTCCCGCGTCCCGTGAAACTTGAATTCCTCGCAAACCGTCCCTTCCGGCCCGGCGATCGCAATGTACGCCAACCCAACGGGCTTCCCATCCATCTCACTCGTCGGGCCCGCATTGCCAGTGAAGGAAAGACCGTAGGTTGAGCCTAGCCTGCTCCGAACGCCCTCCGCCATCTCCCGAGCCGTCGCCTCGCTAACCGGCCCATGCTCCGACAACGTCTCCGGCGTAACCCCTAGACAAGACTCCTTAACCGCAGAAGTGTAAGAAATCACCCCGCCCAAAAACGTGTCGCTCGCCCCGGGCACGCTCGTAAACCGAGCCCCCATTTCACCGCCCGTAAGGCTCTCCGCCACCGAGACCGTCTGCTTCCGAGCCCGAAGCAATGCGAGAACCGCCTCCTCCAACGTGGTCTTGTCGACACCAAAGACGAACTCGCCAAGCACCGCGCGAATCTTCTGCTCCGTCGGCTCCAAGACAGCAAGAGCGTCTTCTCGCGTCGCTCCCTTCGCCGTAACCCGCAAATGCACCTCAGCCGGCTGCGCGTAAGGCGCCACACGAGGGTTCTCCTGATACATCAGGTCCTTGATCCGCACCTCCGCCTGGCTCTCGCCGATCCCGCAGAGCCGTAGGGTCCGCGATACAATCACCACCCCTCCAGTTCGCTGCGAAAGGAACTCCCGCACAAATCCCTCCGACATCGGCACAAACTCACCCCGCGGCCCGGGCAACGCGATTACCGTCTTCCCGTCCTTCTCGCAAACCAATCCGGGCGCCGTCCCGTTTGGGTTGTCGATCAGCCGCCCGCTGGCCGGGCGCATCGTCTGCTTCTTCTGCGCCTCCGTGTAAATCATTTTCCGCGACTCAAAGAACTTCCGCAACCGCTCCTCAAACTCCGCCTCATGCACCATCTCATCGCCCAGCGCCGCCGCGATCGCTTCCCGAGTCAAATCATCCCCCGTCGGCCCCAGCCCCCCAATCGTGATAACCACATCAGACCGCCCGATCGCCTCTTTCAAGGCCGCAACAAGCACCTCCCAATCATCCCGCACCGTTTGCCGATGATGACAATCCACACCACACTCCGCCAAGATCCGTGACATGGTCGCCGCATGGGTATCAATCGTAAACCCATCCATCAACTCATTCCCGATCGAAACGATCTCAGCCGTCATGCAAAGAGTTTGACTAGTCGCGGTAATCTGCCGCATCATGCCCAAGCGTCCAATCGAGCCCGAAGATCTGTTGCGGTTCGTCTTTGTCGGTGACCCGCAGATCAGCCCAGATGGCGATCGGGTCCTCTTTTCCAAGAAGATCATCACGGAAAAGAACAAGTATCTGGCCCATATCTGCACGGTAGACACGGAGGGCAAGTGCGTGCAGTGGACGCAAGGGGACAAGAGTTGTGGCTCTGGCCGTTGGTCGCCTGACGGGGCGCAGATCGCTTTCACCAGCGGTCGCGAGGAACCGAGCGACCAGATTTATCTCATCTCCACTCAGGGAGGCGAAGCCCGCAAACTCACTAACTTCCCGGATGGCGCGATCAGCAGCTTCAAGTGGTCGCCGGACGGAACCAAACTCGCCGTCATTTTCCGAGAAACCGATCCGCAGCGAACCGAGAAAGCCAAGAAGGAGCGAGAAGAAAAAGGCCACAGCACCCCGCCCTGGGTGGTGACCGACATGTGGTATCGCCTCGACGGCGATGGCTACTTCGGCATGGCCCGCTTCCGGGTCTACATCGTGGACGTGGCCACCGGCCAACACGAGATGCTTTACGACCGCTCTCCCCTCGGTGAGTATCAATACGATTGGAACCCGAACTCGCAAGAACTGGTCATTGTCCACTCCGCGCAACCCCGCCCCCTCGCCGACCCGCCCAACGACCAAATCTATCGGGTGACGATGGACGGCCAAGCTTGGCAACTAGAAGGTCTGCCCAAAGGCAATAAGGGCGAAATCGTTTGGTCCCCAGACGGCAAATGGCTCGCCTATGCAGGCAGCATTGACGAAGAAGACCCGTGGGGCGTCCGCAATACGCGCCTTTACCTTGTCAGCGCGGAAGGCGGAACGCCAAAGAACCTCACGGAAAAATCTGAGCACGACCTAGCAGTCGGAACGATGAGCGACAGCAAGGAAGCCGCCTTCGGAGCCACCCTATTCTGGGCCCCGGACAACTCCGGCGTCTATGCCGCGATCGGCTGGCACGGGGAGGTCCAACTCGGCTTCATCGACGCCAAGT
>JANYLD010000029.1 GCA_025363835.1 Armatimonadota bacterium | reverse complement strand
TTCGCGAAACCCAGAGATAGTTTGGGAGGCTGCTTTTTCACCCACAACGACACAACGAGCACAACGGGCTGACAACGTCGTTTGGCTTGCTTGGACGCTTCCATTCCTCCGGCTCGGGACGAATCAGTGTTGGAAATTCGGGCCGGTTGTGTCCGGGCTGTAGGTGCATGTGCGCGAGCGGTTTCCCGCTGATAGCCTTATCGTGATGGCACCCGCTAATTCCATCACCGTGACCTCAGTAGTCCCATCGTCCTTTTCGAATGTGTGGTGGTAAGGGAGGTCGAGCAGCTTGACTTCGTTGGGAGATGCGAGCCGGAACTCGCTATCTCCATCCCAGTCGATTTTGAGCTGAATTTTTTTGGCGACCTTCTCCGTTTTGGTTGGATGGATCTCGAAGTCTCTGTTGTCCCAGTCCATCACGTAAATGGTCTTTCCGGATCGATCCCCGGCAGACGGGGTTACGAGAACGAAGTAGGGATCGGTGTCCGAATAGGAGGCAACGGTGCCGTTTGATTCGGGACCTGATAAGAGGAGCATCAGGAAAATCTGGCAGAAGACAACGCCGAGCAGGATGAAGATTCCGCTTACGATCGGGTGGCGTTCTCTTCCTCTAGCGACGTTCACGCGCATTGCTTCCTTGTTAACCATTGGCGGTTTCCTGGACTTACGTGAGGCCGGATATGCCTATTTGCCTCAACAGACCGGCGGCTAAACTGATTCCTTGCAACCCGAGGTGACGCCGCTTTCTCATGCCCGAATTGCCAAGTTTTATGTGCCTTTGGCGCTTTCTTGGATCTTTATGGCGTTGGAGAGCCCGGTTTGCGTTGGGGTCATCTCTCGGTTGCCGGCGGCAGAGCTAAATACGGCGGCATTCAACATCTTGATGAGCATCGCGCTCTTTATGGAGAGTTCGATCATCGATCTCCTGTCAACCTCGACGACGCTGGCTAAGAACCCCAAGGACTTTGCTTTGCTCAGCCGCTTCGTCTGGGCGCTGGTGATAGGGACCGGAGTTTTGCATGCGCTGGTGGTGCTGACCCCGCTTTATTACGTGATCACGCAACACGTAATGGGTGTGCCGCTGGAGGTCGCGCAAAAAGCGCGGCTTGGGTTGGCGCTCATGGTGACATGGGCCCCCGCGATCGGCTGGCGGCGGTATCGGCAGGGATTGTTGATTCGGTTCCACCGGACTCGAATGGTGGGTTTTGGGACCGCAGTTCGGGTGTCCACGGTGACGCTCGTGAACCTGGTCCTGTACTTCGCGACAAAGCTGCCGGGGGTTATGATCGTCGCGATCGCCTTGTGCTCAGCGGTTTTGGCGGAGGCCATTTTTGCTCAGTTTTCTAGCCGTGACGCTGTGCGGGAGCACTTGAGTGATTCTGCGGACTCGGTGCTTCGCGAGGCCGGCCAAGGGAGTCTTGTTCGGGACGGGCATGCCACCGGGCACATCACAGATGATGTGGCCGGTGACCCGATGGACCTTGCAAACGCTTGTTCGCCCTTGGACTTTCCAAATGTGCGAGAGGTGGAATTTGAGAAATCTCGCAATTCGCCGCAAAGAGAAGGGCTAACCTTGAAGAGGCTGATCGCCTTTCACCTGCCATTGACGATGACAACGATGGTCGCGCTTTCGGGCGGGCCGATTGTGAGCGCGTTTCTCAGCAAGGCTCCGAATCCTGTATTGTCCTTGGCCTCTTGGCAAGTCGCATTCTCCCTGCTGTGGTTGTTTCGGACGATCACCTTTGCGTTGCCGGAAGTCGTCATTACGCTCTACAAAGATGACCAATCGGCGAAGAAGCTTCGGAGCTTTTGCATTCGAGTGGGCTTGCTCACGTCAGGCGTTGCTTTGGCTGCTTCGCTGCTGCGCGTGGACGTCTGGTTCTTCGAGCACATTTTCAGTTGCACTTCGGAGACGGCCAACCTCGCCCACCTGGCGTTCTTCGCCGCAGCGCCGTTGGGGCTCGTCAATGCGATGCAGTCCTACGTTCGAGGGATGCTTACCGCAAACCACATGAACGTAGCTCGCTTCACAGCCGTGATCGTTGGCCTTGTCACTCTCATCGGGGGATTAAGTTTGGGCTTGCTGACGCCCTGGCGGGGAGTGTTGTCTGGGGCCGTCGCCTTGAACGTTAGCCTCGTCGCGGAGTTGGCCGTTTTGGCCTGGTGCTGGCATTTCGGGCGCGTCAATCGCGGTCTTGTTGCTGCGGCTGCGGACAGATGATGAAGTGTTGATGTGATGACGTGAGGTTTTGGGTGAGGCCGGTGGGCCGCAACGGAACCCAACGCGGCAACCAGGCAGCACGCAAAAAGAAAAGGCCGGCTTGAGGCCGGCCCTTTTGCTCTCCTTTCAAAGAGAAAAATAAGAATTTAAGCGGCGACGAAGAGATCGTGTTCCGTGCGGAGGATCTCCCTCATGGAGAGGCGAGCGCGGTTGAGGCGGCTCTTCACCGTGCCGATGGGCAGATTGAGAGACTGGGCGATCTCCTCGTAGCTCAGCATTTCGACGTGATACATCATGATCATCGCCTTCTGATACTCAGGAAGCCTTTCGACTGCTCGCTCGATGGTCTGCTCGCGCTCGTTGCGCTCAGCTTCCATGTGCGGCGTTCTGCCCGGATCTTCGATTTGGCGCTCTAGCTCGCCGTCGTCGGTGTGCAGGACGGCTTCAAGGCTGGTGGACGGGCGGCTTTTCTCTTTTTTGCGCATGTCCAGGTAACAATTTGTCAGGATTCGGTATAGCCAGGTTGTAAAGGCGCTCTCCCCTTTGAAATTGCACAGAGCTTTATAGACTCTCACGAACGCCTCGGCCACCACGTCGGATGCTTCCTCTGAATCACGAGCCAGACGGTACGCATATTGGTATGCGCGGGCTTGGTGCTTCTGGATTAATGCGTCGAAGGCGGTTTGGTCGCCTCGCTGGAACCTTTCGATAAGCATTGCATCGTCCTGATAAACTTCTTTCACAGTCAATTTCCCCTTTTCGCTCTAATTCGACCACGCGGCGTCGCGGATCAGTGAGCGTTGATTGACTGAAGTATCCAGCTTTTGAAATGCGGACGGCAGTCGGCACTTTGGCGGACGCAAAACCCTTGATCTTGTTCCCGCCCGCGCAATAATGCCCAATTCTGCGACTGCGGCTGAAGCTGTGGGCTGTTCGCTGGTTCCTGTGGGTGAGTTTCGCATTCCATCCGGAAGATTTACGATTTACGATTTACGAATTACGGTTTAAAGGAGTCATTCTATAGAGCGACCGCTTTCGCGAGTTCGGTCTCAGTTTGATTTGAAAGGACGCTTATGAAATCCATGTTTCTCGCTGTAACTCTTTTGGCCGCTTGCGCGTCGGCTTGGTCGCAAGTCAATACGGTTCGGCCCACTCTCTTAACCGGCCCGGAGGCGTTCGGAGAGTCTTTACCGCAGGCCCAAGAGGTGGTGCAGCTTGCTGCGCAACATGGCTATAACGGCGTGTCATTAGGAATCGGTATCGAGCGCATGGCTGATCCAAACAACGTCGATCTTTCCGGCGTGCAAGCCATCACGCATGCGGCCATGCAGGCGGGGCTGAAGTACATTTGCTGGCGTTTGGACGTTGACGTCCCGAACAATCAGCTTTGGGCAGACGCTTGCAATGGCGGAGCGATTTGGCCGATCGCAACGCGGCCCCCTTCAGGCGCCTGGTCCAGGATCGCGGCGATATGGCAGCAGACGCGAGACATCTCGGCCGCTGAAATGACGGCCAACGGGGTGGACCCCGCGAAGGGACTGATGTTTGTGATGGTGGACGAGCCGGGCATCGGAGGGGTTGGCGGGCCGAGTTTGGGGCCCTGGTCTACGTCCGGGTTCTATTACAACCTGTTCTTGGCCACAGGGGACCCAACTTGGTTTACGGTTGCATTTCCAGCCGAGCTAGTCGGAGCGCCGCAGGGGTACATCGAACCAGGCTTCTGGACGATGCTGAGAGGCATTCGCAACCTGGTCAAGTTCGGCTGCAAAACGTATTGCGTCAGCTTTGAAGGTGCGGAGGCAGCCTTGCCGAATGAGGTTGCCAGTGTGACGGGGCCAGATGCCCAATGGGTTTATGCGAACACCTACGGATTTGCGATGAACGTCTTCGGGCCGAACTCACGGCGGACGTTCGACTCCATCAGTTTCACCTTTACTCGAGCGAACCTGACTCCCGTGCAGGAAGCGGCCGCATGGAAGACGCGGCTGGACAAGCTTCTGGCCATGGTTCGAGTCAACCCCATCTTGGTCAACAAGCGGGTGGTGCTGACCGAGTTCAACGTATCTACCGGCCGCTTGCCTGACCTGGCGGATTATTTCCCGTATCGAGAAGAAATTCTGAAGCAGGCGATGTCCTATCCGAATGTGGACGCCTCCATGATCTTCGCCGCCTATTCAACCGATCCGACGACCGCAAGCATGCAGCTCTTCAACCGCGTCGTCACAAACGGAGTGGTCTCAATCACTCCCGTAGGCTCCAACGCGGTGGGGCCGGCTTATCTCAACCTCGTTCCGTGACCTCGGCGGATGCGAGGTGCGAGGTGCGAGATGCGGGATGCCGGGATGCGAGATGCGGAATTCATGATGCCTGATGAGAGATACGAGATACGAGATACGAGATACGAGATACGAGATACGAGATGCGAGATGCGAGATGCGCCACGCTTCGTCAGAGTTGAATCCTGAATCCTGAATCCTGAATCCTGAATCCTGAATCCTGAATCCTGAATCCTGAATCCTGAATCCTGAATCCTGAATCCTGAATCCTGA
>JANYLD010000080.1 GCA_025363835.1 Armatimonadota bacterium | reverse complement strand
ACGCTGGTCCACAAGGGGAACATCATGAAGTTCACGGAGGGCGCCTTCCGAGACTGGGGTTACCAACTGGCCAAAGAGAAGTACGGCGCCGTCGACTATGAGGGCGGCCCGTGGCAGATCATCGAGAAGCACGGGATCATCATCAAAGACGCCATCGCCGACGCCTTCCTCCAGCAGATTCTCCTCCGCCCCAAGGAATACAGCGTCATCGCCACCCTCAACCTCAACGGCGATTACATCTCCGATGCGCTAGCTGCGCAAGTAGGCGGCATCGGCATCGCCCCCGGTGGAAACATCAACTACCACACCGGCCACGCCATTTTTGAAGCCACCCACGGCACCGCCCCAAAGTATGCGGGCCAAGACAAAGTCAACCCTTCCAGCGTCATACTCAGCGGCGAAATGATGTTCCGGTACATGGGCTGGACCGAGGTCGCAGACATGATCATTAAGGGCGTAGAAGGGGCCATCGGTTCAAAGCGAGTCACCTACGACTTCGCCCGCCTTATGGAAGGCGCCACCGAGATCAAGTGCAGCGAGTTCGGCCAGAACATCGTCGAGCATATGTGAAAGGGAATCGTTGAGCACTAAGCCTTGAGCCTTGAGCATTAAGCCTTGAGCATTAAGCCATGAGCCCTAAGCCTTAAGCCCTAAGCCTTGAGAACGGAAGCCAGAGAGAAAACCCTAAAGGCTCAAAGCTCAAAGCTCAAGGCTTAGGGCTCAAGGCTCAGGGCCCAACGCTTAAGGCTCCGTAGCTAGGCCGACAGCGGCAGATAAGCCCGAATCGCGGTGACGCGATTGCGCCCGGTGCGGCGGGCATAGTCGACTGCCTGCTCAGCCCGGGACATGAGTTCCCTGTGGTCCTTCAAAAAGTCGGCCTGTGCGACCCCAAAGCTGGCAGTGATGTTGCAGTGGGGCCACTTGGCTTTTTCCACGTTCGAGCGTGCCCTCTCTGCGGCTGTGGTCGCGTTCTGCAGGGGTGTGCGAGGCATGATGACAACGAACTCCGTATCCGAGTACCGGCAAGCCACATCGCCGCCACGGAAGCAATCTTTGATAAGGGCAGCGGCCTGGCGGAGCACGATCTCGCAGGTCTCGGGCCCCTTTACGTCGCGGATCTGCGCGAACTGGTCGATGTCCATGATCACGATGCTCAGAACGTTGCGACTCTTAAATGCGATCGCATACTCCTGCTCGAGGATCTGCTCGAAGGCCTCGCGGTTCATAAGGCCGGTCTCCGGGTCCTTTTGATCGGAGAGCTCCAGCATGGCTTGAGCGGTCAAGAGGTCTTGTTTTGCGCTTTCGTGCTTTGACTCTGCAGCCTCCCGCCGAGCAATCTCCGTCCGAACGCCTATTGCGGCAAGGGCGAGGGTGACCGATCCGAAGAACATGGTGCATGCAAATGCAATTTCGGTCAGTAGAAAGTCGTCCTGTCTCAAGTCGCGGTGGAGGTCCAATTGATTGTTGTGCTGGGACAGTTGCGCGCCCAAGTCGGTCTCCATCGTGCCGATGAGCCTCGTCAGCGAGGGATCCTCTGACAGCTTGGGGGCTGCAGCGCCACCATAGTCGGAGCGGAAACCCATCGTTGCATTCATCGCAGATGTAAGTGCATTCAAGTCTGAATTGAGCTTTGAGGATTCCGAGCTCGCCTCTGGATCATCTCCCAGAAGATCTGTATATTGGTCGAGTTGTGAGTGCGTTAGATCGCAGTCGGCGATATAAGCCTGCTGGTGTGCAGGGTCCGGCGCCAGCATGTAGGCTCGCATGTTGGAAACCGCGCTTCGGAAAGACGATCGAGTTTCCTCGAGTCTTCCCACAACGTCAAAGTTGTGCCGCTCAAACTTGTCCGAATCAAAGATTCGCTTGACGCCCACGATGAGCCCCAAACCAGATACCAGGCCGAACGCGGCACAAATTGCAAACGTCCAGCTAAAACCCGCGCTCCAAGAGTAACGAGGTCCTTGATCGTGGGTTTTAAGAGGCATCCGTATTATTGTCGGCAGAGCTTTAAGGTTGCTTTATGGGAGAACCGAGCAAAGGGAGCGCGGGATTCATCCTGCAACCCGGTCCGCAGGGCTTTAGCCTGGCCTTCTTCCGGGAGGGGAGCCCCGATCAATCGGGGCGGCTCCCTTAGGCCGTGGCTGAAAGAACGCTGCCCAGCAAGCTGATATAGCGAGCCAGCTCATCCTTCCTCGTTCCCGGGGCCGCGAGTTCGTAAGCTCGCCGCAGCCATTGCTCGGCCTCGGCCGGCTCGCCGACTTCCAGCAAAGCCATCCCAAGCGCATAGGTTCCGTTGGCATGCTTCGGATCGGCCTCGACAACCGACCTGAAATACGCCAGAGCCTCATTAGGGTGCTGCCGGATCGTCTTCAGGGCCGTGTCGGTGTGTGGATAATCCAGGGCAAGCCGCAAAGCGTCCGGCAGCCGGTTGGCGCGCCGGTAGTTGGCGATTGCGCGCTTCACTGGATGCGTCGGGTGGTAGGGGAGGCCGAGATACCACCTGAGCAAGTCATCCGCGCCAATCCCGCTCAGGTCCTTCGAGAACAGCTCGATAAATGTGGTCTCCACCGGTTGGAGCTTCTCACTCATCATGCGCTCCATAAGCTCCTTTGCTTGCTCAAAAGTCTCCGACTTGTGAACGAGCAAATCGTAGGCATGAGCATCCGGCGCAACGCCGGCTAACTCCATCCTTGCCAGCCACCGCTTGGCCGTCTCATAGCTGGACGCCTTGTCGATCGCCGCCGACAAAGTCCCCTGATCTGGCGCCACGCTCATAGCCTGCATCCGGTTCATGCGTCTCTCTACAGTGGAGTCGTCCTTGGCTGACCTGACCAACGCGTTAAAGGTCGTCGCATTCGGCTGAATGCCCTCGTGGATCATCTGCTCTAACCACTTGCTTTGGCTCCGCGCGTCCGTGCCTTTCTCGATGAGCGCGTTGTAGGTGTTGACATCCGGCTGAAGTCCGCTCAAGCGCAGACTGGTTAGGACCTCACGGGCCGTGTCATAGTCCAGATTGCTCGCAAGGAGCGCGTTCCAGCGGGAGAGTAAACCGGACTGGTCGCCAGGTACTCCGGAGGCCCGAATTAATTGGTCCGAAATCTTGCTCGCCAACCGCTCAGCCTCAACCGCACGCCCAATCACCGCTAGAGTGTTGATGAAATAAACCGGCGCATCAGGGTCCACCGCTGCCTCGGGCCGAAGCTCCTCCAGCACGTGCAGCGCCATCTCTTCTTCCGTTTTCGCTTCAGGGTTTGAAGCAATCCGCTCTTCGATATCGAGCTTTCGGGTGACAAAGTCGTGAGCCACCCAAGTGCGCACCGCGTCGTCCACGAGCACCTCGTTGTCCTGGCAGAACTGGCACGCGCGCACCGCATGACGGACGCTGTTGCCGACAAAGTCGCGCTGGCCGGTGTGAAGAGTCACCGGAATATCCCGCCCCCAGCACACCGCCAACCGCATGGTCGGGATGTTCTCCATGGAAATGCCCGTCTCGTTGTACATGTCCTGCTGAAACGACCGGGACATGATCATGGCTAGGCAGCAAAGCCGAGCCGCGTCTTCCTGGTCGTCAGACATCACCAGCCACCCATCGCCCGTGAACTTCACCACCGCGTGCTCGAGCTGCACCGCCTGCAGATGGGGGCTGATGTGGTTTACGAGGGCCAGATTGAACCGGTCGACCTTGCGAGTACTCAGACTCAGCCCCGAGCGCGTGGACCCCTTGAGGTCCATCGCGAGACACAGCGTCAACCGCGGCGTCGGCTCGGCACCCTTCTCTTTAGAAGGCGGTGCAACAGATCGGCCCTTGTTCGACAAGCCTTAATCTTAGCGAACCGGTGCCTCTCCGTGCTTAGTGACCTGGGTTATCCACCTAGTTCGCTCTTCTGTAGATGTCATAAACTAGGAGTAATGCTGTTAAGACGCCTGCGTCTAAAAGTCATGTGGATCGGCCTACTTTTGGCAACCATTGCTCCCGCACAAGATGTTAGAGTCCCGATTAACTACACGACTCCCGCCATCTCTGTTTCTCAGGCACTCGCACAGCTATCTGAACTCTCAAAAATCAAGCTGTCGGTCGTTGGGGACATTTCCACTGAGCCGTTGATCTTGCGATTCAAGCAGGTGCCTCTGTCGGAAGCGATGCAACGAATCGCAGATGTTGTGCACGCAGAGTGGAAGCCTTACGGAAAAGGCTTTCTGCTTGAACGGACGCCAGTTCTTGTCCAGAACCTCGAAAAGGAGGCCACGGAGAGGAGAGCCCAAGCCTTTTCAGACTCCGTCAGTAGAGATCTTAAAGAAATTGCCGGTCGAGGGCCCTGGACCGTCGATCGAAGCTTGCAATTAGCAAAAGACGTCAAAACAATCGTCCAAGGGGCCGACGCTGAATCCGCGCAGTCCAATCGGCTTCGCGATGAACTGACAAGGCGACTTCCCGACTTTACGGCTCTCCTTCAAATGCTGAGCGCGATGAATCCTCGGGAACTAGCTGCAATTAAGCCGGGTGAACGAGTCGCTTTTTCAAATATGCCTGGCCGGATGCAGCGAAAGCTGCCTCAGGACATTGTTTCAGTGGCGCCTCTTTGGCGATAGCAGCATGATCAGCTGGCGACGGACATCAAGACCGTTAGCAATGGGCTCTTAAAGACAGGGAACGTTCTCTACGATTTTCCGACGACGCCGTTCTCGGGTGAGCCGAGCCGTGTGACGATAGTCATTTCCAGGCCATTTGCGGCCAATGCCGTCGACATCCAGATGATCGCATTCGATGAGAAAAATCACCCGATTTCGTCCATGCAAGACGTTCAGTGGACTGGCCCTGACGGCGGTCACAAGAGTTTCCAAGATCGGTGGAAGGATGCCCCGGCGGATGAGAAGCCCTACAATTTCAGCCCCGCTTCAATTCAGCTTCTGAGTATCCATACGGGAAGTGCGCAGCCTGCCGCACAAGAACCTCTGAGGTCCGTCCTCTTGAACCCCGAAAGAATTGATCCAATGACTCTGGTCGTCTCAGACGCCTTGCTTCAAACCGCAGATCGGGAGGGCAAGAACCTTGCCGCGTGTCCCGACGATTTCCTGCTCGACATCGTCGAGCAAGCGAAGTACTACCTAAGCCCAGGAAGGACTCTTACCAAACACGTTCTTTGGAGCTTGTTTCCCTTGGCAAACTCACAAGTATCAGATGAGGGGAGCTGGATCACACTTGCGCCGATCGACGCACTTGCAGCGACGGAAACGAGAGCGGATCGCACAGCTCTTGGTAAGTTCGTGAGAACACACGAGGAAAAGGGCTACGTCTCCATCGAAGACTGTGCGCAAGCCGCCGCATCGATGAGAACGAGGGTCGAGCCAGACCTTTTCCAATCGTTCCCCTACCTGCTTGCCAATGGAAACGACATACCGGGCGGAGCCGGCCTAGATCTTCTTCGATTCTACGCTTCGCTAGGGACAGCGGCTCTGGATCCGTCAGGACATGCGAAGCAGTTAAGGGTGGCTGACCTGGACAATGAACAACTCGCCCGATTGAACGACTACATCTATGAATACAAGATGGATGGGGTCTCGCAATCTGTCGATTCGTACACAGAGGCAGATTTAGAAGCCCTCAGTGAGCCGACTGAGGTTTGGCCCGATGGGCTCCCCGCCGACGGAACGATCACTCTTGAGCCGCGCGATTCGAAGACCTATCAGATTACTTACTTGAGAGACGGGTCGTCGTTCTCTTCACTAATGACCTTTGATCAGATTGTGCGCGACATCGCTGGAGGGAAAGCCGGGTTCGATCCAACTAAATTCGAAGCCAAGTCGATGCAGTCCGTGAATCACCGCGACCTGATGATCCAGATTCAATTTGGCAGCTCGCGCCGACAGGGAATCCTTCAGGAGACGGTGCCGACAGGGAAGGAATATGTCATCGGTCAGTTGCCCGCCGATTTGCAGCAGAAACTAGATCAACAAGTTAACGAGATGGTTCGAGGAATGGAGTTTTCTAAAAAGAGCGAACCCAAACCGGCGCCAGCGCCGCCGACGCGCTAGCGGGCGGGTGGGAAATTTGGTTTTGGTGGATCGACTTCGGGTCCACGACTCCTTGGATCTCGGACTCGAATGTGCGGTTGGCGTGCTATTTCAGATGCAACCCGGCCGCTCACCCTTCCCTCAAGGGTGGTACTGGAGGATCTGGTTCCAGTGTTTTGCGCACGATCATCGCAAAACACTTGGAACGGTCTCTTTGGTTCGACGCGATCCTGCAAGGCCGCAAGCACCCGGTGTTCAAGGGCTAGTCTCAAAAATCCCAACGAGAACGCGACGTAAAGACGCGGCTACGGGTGGCGTTTGGAAGCGGGCGGCTAACTCCATTTTCGAACCCCGCCGGTGAACGCAGTTCATGTTTTCTCCTAAGAAAATGCTGGGCTCGCAGGTTCAAAACGTGGAAGCCTCGACACGAGGTAGGCGGGCGAGAGCGGGAGGAGATTCCGTGCCCACGTGTCGCGGCAGCGGACGTTCTATTTTCTAAGAGGGCTACGAGCACCCCGTGTTCAAAGGGTCAGGATGGCAAAAATGGAAGCTGCACACTTGGCTCCCCCGGCCCGTCTCACGTAAGAAGCCTGCGAGCTGCACATTTGGCTCGGGCCGGGGGTCTAGTTGCAGGCTTGTCCTAAGGTCAACCAAGCCATCGAGCCAAGGTAAGAACTGCCCGCTCGCAGTCGACGGTCTCCACAAGCTCCAGCCCAGCCATCGGCGGAAGACCACATGCCGTCGTCGCAATCACGGGCACGCCGCAGGCCAGAGCCTCCAGCAACTTCCGGGGCTGATCTTCCATGACTGCGGGCTGTAAAACAAAACCCGCCCCGTCCAGCCATGACGAACCGGGTGCCGGTCGCCGGACCTCAACCCCGTCCCAAAAACCAGGAGCTTCCAAATCGCTCCCGCCCAAGGTCACAGGTAGTCCCAACTCCCGTGCCACGTTCCGCACCACAAGCGACCCCTTGCGAGCAATCGCAGGGCCAGGAAAGGCGATGGCGTTGCCTTTCTGAACCGGGTGACAGACAGGCATAGACCAAGGCAGCAAAAGCGTCTTGTCGGGATAAAGCTTGGCGATCTCGGTGTGTGGAGGCATCAGCCGGTCTGCATGCAACAAAGCTTCGCGCTCCGCCTCCACCATCCACGCCCCGGCCCGGAAGTCCGCCAACGACTTCTGATCCGGCTTCCGCTCCGCCGCCGCGTCCAACCGGGCCTGCAACTCAAACATCGGCAGGCGGGTCATCAATACTTCAAAGTGCCGCCCACCCAAAGCGCCATCGCGCCAGAGGAAGGGAAGGAATTGCTGCTGGACGACCAATCGAACAATGTCGGAGCCCAAATGCTGCCCATAAGAGCGCGCCAGCGCCTCATCAGACTCCAAGGCCGCCTTCCGCCGAGCGGCTCCCTCGCCAGCCAATTTTCTAGACTTCCAACTTCGGAAAAGCGTATCGAGCGTTGCCGCACGTACGGAGCCAAACCGTTCCACCGGCCAGGCGTAAGCCGAGCGCATAATCCGCCGAGGGTCCAGAGGCAGCAAAAGCAGAGCCTCACTCAAGTCCATCTCTGAGAGGTAAGCCACATACTCCGGCCAAACCCGGTCCACCAGAACCGCCGTGCGTCCGGGCCGAACTTCTGCAACCTGATGCCGGAAGCACTCCTCCATTCCGCAAGTCACGCAACTGTTTGCACCCTTCGCCGGCTTCTCTTGCACCAGGGGCAGGAAGAGCAGCTTCTTCGTCTTCTCGCCCAGGAACTGAACCTTGAGCTCATCGGGAGTCAGATAGACGCGCAACACGAGATCTTGGCGAGGCCGAAACCGCAAATCGATATGGTTCCAAGCCACTGTCGCATCCGGCTTGTTCGTTGGGGCGCCCGGTACCTTGCGTGTATGAGGATGCCGCTCGATGATCTCGCACCCTGCATTCAGAGCCGCCTCGTAGAGCATGTTCGTCAACTGGCAAATGCCGCCTCCACGGGCAGGAATCAAACACCCTTCCTGAATCTGCCGCCCAAACACGTAGCCCTTGGCCCTGGATGTGCGGCCGATATGCTTCCAAAAACTGAAAACCTCACCGGCGGGCATGCGCAATCCGTCAAGCTCTCGAGCCGCTAAGCGAAGGTTGTGCACCTTTCCCCGCTCATTCTCGCCCTCGCGAGGGTCCAACTCGCGCCATAGCTTGCTGCTTAGGTCGGCGATGAGGTCGGTAGGGAAGTCGGTGGTCTTCGAAAACCTGCGTGGGCTCGCAACGGCGTCCTCGTAGGCGCGCTGAGTTTGCAAAGCAAAGACCTTCGCTCGGAAGAGAGCGTTTGAAAGAGGCGATGGCGTCGCGCGGTCCATTTGCTTGCTGTTATCAAGATTAACGAATCTGGAGGAAATTCGTTTCCCTTCGTTTAATGTCGGTTTCAGGGTGGTAAACCTAGCGCGATGTTGCCTTTTCTCCTCGTTGCCCTATCTCAAGCCTCCCCCTTGACCGCCCAGCTGCCCATCGTGATCGCAGGAGGAGCGGGGCACTTTGACTTTATGAGCGCAGATCCGGCCGATCGCCTCATCTTCGCATGCCACCCCGGCAAGTCATCCGTGACCGTGATCAACCTGAAGGACAACACCGTCAGGGACGTGGACGCCGGTGCGGAAGTCAATGGCGTGGACGTCGATCGCCACCACATGAAGCTCTATGCGGCCGGAGGGGGCAAGCAACTGGTCCAGATCGACATGAAAACGTGGACGAAGTCCAATACCCTTGCCCTCGATGGCCCAGGCGACGACGTGATCGTGGACGAGAAGAGGGGCGTCGTCTACGTCGACAATGACGATGGTACCAATGTCTGGGTCGTGGACCCGCTAACCATGAAGGTAACTCAAGCCATCACGATCAAAGGCGC
>JANYLD010000044.1 GCA_025363835.1 Armatimonadota bacterium | reverse complement strand
GGCGGCAATCCAGGCGGAGGACGGGGCGGCAAATTTGGCAACGGCGGCGGCGGCGGTGGCGGCGGATCAATTAATTAGAATTCCAGGCCAAAATGGCCGGAGGCAGTGAAAATGACAACAATGAAGAAATTTGGAACGGTGTTGGCTCTGGGCCTCGCACTGTTCGTTACCGCTCCAATGCGAGCGATGGCGCAACAGGACGACTCTCAGAAGATCATCCCCTCCTTGGAGCTTGAACAGGCTGACGTACGGGATGCTCTTCGGGCGCTATTCCGCAATGTCAACGTGAACTACTCCATCGCGCCTGAAGTACAAGGCACGGTAACAGTCAGCTTGAAGAACGTACTTTTCGAAACTGCTCTTCAGTTCATTCTGAAGCAGGTCGATGCAACCTATCGAATTGAAAGCGGCGTGTACCAAATCATCCACCGGGAAGCCACCCAAGTGACTCCGCAAGCGGATCCGGGAAATCAGCTTATCCCAACGGCTAAGGTCGTACGGAGGATCTATTTTCGATCCGCAGACCCGCAGTTCATCTTCACGATGCTGAAAGGCAACACTAACGTGAACCTTACACCGGAAATCTCTAAGGCAAGAGGCACCGGCGGTGGCGGTGGCGGCGGCGGCGGCGGCGGCGGCGGTAGCATCGGCGGCGGCGGCGGTGGCGGTGGTGGTGGTAGCATCGGCGGCGGCGGCGGTGGTGGCAGCATCGGCGGCGGCGGTGGCGGCGGCGGTCTCGGCGGCTAACCCCGATACGCTGTTCACAAGCAATGTCTGATTTGAGAGAGTAAATGAGGTTGAGAATGCGATCTAAGTGGTTTCGCCCGGCACTTGCTGGGCTCGCTATGCTTGCCGTGCTAGGAATTAGCACGGCAAGTCGTGCCCAGTCTGCTCCAGATGCTGGAGACACCCTGGTTGATGTGGTCCTAAACGACGCGGACCTCGTTACCGCGACGCGTATGTTGACGGCCCGCACCGGCATGCAATTCTTCATCGTGCCGTCGGGCGACGCGTTTGGCAAGATCACGCTTACCTTAACGCACCAGAAAGCCGCAGACGTTCTTGGCTACATCTGCAAGTCGGCGGGAGCGTATTTCCAAAGAGACGAGAATGGCGTCTACTTGATCAGCCACACGGCGCCGACCCCTCGGCAGACTGCCTCAGGAACGGAGTCGAACGCCAAGCATGTTTCGGTCTTCCGCCGGATCAAGCTTCAAAAGGCAGATCCGCGCGACGTATACATGCAGTTGTACGACATCAACCCCTACGATTCGCAGCGAATGTTCAAGGAGTTAAGGTCTTTTGCGGAAAATGCCAATCCGCCGAGCTTCCCGAATATAAGCAACTTACCGACGAATCTGACACCTGCGATCCAGCCCCAGATCACCCACACGTACCAGGCACCCGGTTCCGCCGGTGAGTCTGGCGGAGACATCAAGCTTCCTGGAGAGTCTGCGAACCAACTTGGCGGCGGCGATGGCGGCGGCGGTTTTGGCGGCGGCGGTGGAGGCGGCGGCTTTGGCGGCGGTGGTGGCGGCCAAGGCGGCGGCGGTGGTGGTGGTGGCGGCCAGCTTTCGGGTGGTTTTGTTCCCCCAGGGATCGACCGAGTCTCCTTTGACCCGACGGACAACAGCATGGTCGTGGAAGGCACGGAAGATGCAATCAACGCGCTTCAGCACATCATCGCTGAATTCGACCGGGCTCCCAAGCAGGTTGAGATCAAGGTCGAGTTCGTGACGACATCCTCTACGATTGGCAAGGGCCTAGGGTACGACGTCCAGTACCAGCGCGGCTCAATCCTTTTCAACTCTTCTATGGCCAATGCGAGCAGCCCCTTCTTCCTCGCCTATTCGACGGGCAACCTCGCCTTCCGGCTGCGGGCTCTCTTGAGTGAGTCGCAAGGGCACTCGGAACAAGCGCCTTCGATCCGAACGATGAACAATCAGCCCGCCTCAATCTCGGCGACCACTGAAACGACGATCTTCTTGACGAACATCCAGACGACTCCTTCCGGCAACATCACGACGTCGACGCCGCAAACGATCAGAGCGACGACCGGCATCGCGGTGACACCGCGAATCAACAACGACGGAACGATAACGATGTTCTTGGCTCCTCAAGTTGAAGACTTCGGCCAGATTGTTCACGGTCCCACCGGTGACATTCCGAACCGGGACACCCAGACGATCAGCGTTGTAGCTCGAGTACGGAATGGCGAGACGGTTGCTCTCGGCGGACTGAACAAAAAGACCGACCTCAATTCGTTCCAGCGCTATCCAGTGATAAGCGACATACCGATCATCGGCCAGTTCTTCCGAACGAGGACGACCAACAAGGATGACACGGAGCTTATCATCTTCGTGACTCCGACGATTATCGACGACGTGAACGATAGCAACACGGGCCTCAGTAGCAGCTCCACCTCACCCTAGGGTGTGAAGTCATTTGTGGTAGTTGATCGGGCCGCCGGGATACAATCCCGGCGGCCCTCTTTCCTTATGGACCGCTGCTGGATTCTCTTAGGCATGATGGGAGCCGGAAAATCTTCGGTGGGCAGAGCGCTGGCCGAGCTTTCTGGACGCGAGTTCGTGGATACAGACATCCTGCTTCAGCATCGCTTCGGCAGGCCGGTCCACCAGATCTTTAGCGTTTACGGGGAAGAAGCCTTCCGCCTGCATGAGACAAGCGTGCTGAAGTCTCTCGATCCCACTCCGGTGGTGCTGGCGACCGGAGGCGGCATCGTAACTCGTGAGGCGAACTGGGCGGAATTGAAGCGCTTGGGATGGACCATCTATCTGAACGCCTCGTTGGAAACGTTGATCGCAAGGTTGGAAGCAAGCAAAAAGAAGAGGCCTCTCCTCATGGCGGAAGCGTGGCCTGAACGGGTGGAAACCCTCCTTGATCAGCGGAAGGCGCTCTATGAGCAAGCGGACATGGTGGTCGGAGTCGACGGCGACGATGTGAAGGGATTGGCGGAAACTGTGCTGCACACAATTGCGGAAAGGATGAAGGCGGAAGGATGAAAGCCGAGGCACGTTTGAGGGTCGAGCATAGATATGGGGGCTATGAAGTCGCTCATCAATCGCTCGTTGACGCGTTTGCCGGGCAGGCCGACGCGCTGGTCATCACGGACCAAAACGTCTTGAAACATTGGGGGCATTG
Source organism: Armatimonadota bacterium (assembly GCA_025363835.1). GTDB lineage: Bacteria > Armatimonadota > Fimbriimonadia > Fimbriimonadales > Fimbriimonadaceae > JANYLD01. The sequence continues at coordinate 9,068 of JANYLD010000044.1, read as the reverse complement.
CTTTGGAGCTGCCCGGCACTTGGCAATTCCGGTAGGCGAGGGATCAAAGTCGCTGGAGGTTTACGGACAGGTTCTCCGATGGCTCGCAGATCAAGGCGCGAGGCGGTCGGATACCGTCGTTGCATTCGGTGGCGGCGTGGTTGGTGACTTGGCCGGCTTTGCTGCTGCTTCGTATATGCGGGGAATAGCGCTTGTTCAAGTTGCCACAACGCTGTTGGCCATGGTGGACTCGTCAGTCGGAGGCAAGGTGGGGATCGACTTGCCCCAAGGAAAGAATCTAGTCGGTGCGTTCTATCCGCCTCAGCATGTGAGCCTTTGCCTCGAAACGCTCGCGACCCTTCCAGACAGGGAATTCATCAACGGGACCGCAGAGATATGGAAGTATGGAGCCGTTCTTGATGAAGAGTTGCTCCAAACCCTAGAGCGGCAACCGCTGGGTCCTGGTGACACTCGGCTTCCGGAAATCGTTATGCGTTGTGTGGGCCTCAAGAGAACGGTGGTGGAGCGCGATGAATTTGAGACCACGGGTCTTCGCGCCGTTCTTAACTTTGGACACACGGTCGGCCACGCTATCGAGAGGGCAACTGGATACGGACAGCTATTGCACGGCGAGGCTATTTCAATTGGAATGGTAGTGGAGGCGCGTATTGGAGAGCGGATGGATTTGACTCCAAAAGGGGCCGCTGAAAGACTGGCAACGGGATTTGCACGCCAAGGCCTCCCCACGCGGTTGCCGCAAGTTCAGCCTGCAACCCTCGTCGGTGCGATGCGTCTGGATAAGAAGGCCTCGAACGATGGCTTGGCTTTTGCTCTTCTTACAGGCTACGGCTCATGTAAACTAGTGTCCAACGTACCGGAGCCGGTCGTTTTGGAGTGCCTGCAGGAATATCTATGAAGACAGTGCGGACAGCGCTAACCGCCGCTGCGCTATGTCTGCTTTGTGCAGGTTACGCCGCAAGCCAAGTGGCTCTTTTCCAGGGCCGGGCGGCGGAGTATGCGGCCGAGGTGGATGTGCCTCCTATTTCGAGCCTGTCGGGCCTATTCCTGCTGCTTGCCGTGGCCCTCGCATTCATCCCCGATCGGGACGAGGAAGGAGCCGCCAAATGATAGGCGCCCACCTCGGCGAGCGGTATGAGTTGACCCTCCTTCTTCAAGAAGCCCCCGTCTTTTCGTCCTACTTTGCCCGAGACAAGGTGCTCGGCCGCGACGTGACCGTCCGAGTCATCAAGCCCCCTTTTTCCGCTGAGCCGCACTTCCTCATGAAGCTCCGCGAGGTAATTAAGGGCGCGGGTGCGGTCCAGAACGAGGGGGTTGAACGGCTGTTGGATCTGGTCGACGATCCCAGCCTCGCTTACCTGGTATCTGAATTTTCCAAAGGCGCCATTCTATCGGAAAGGATACGGAAGCTGGCGCCTTATTCTGTAGCCGCCTCAGTGTCAATGGTTGTTAGCATCCTAAGTGGTCTCGAGGCGATCCATAATTCCGGGTTCGTTCACGGCGATCCGGGCGCGCACAACATCATTGTCCAAGACGATGGCTCATGCCGCTTAGAGCTTCCCGGTGTATGGGAATCCTATTCCGCCAGCGACACCGCAGGAGTGGTAATGCTGCCTTCAATGGCGCCGTATATCGCCCCTGAAGTCAGTGCGGGAGGAATGCCGACTCCTTCTTCAGACGTCTATGCGGTTGGCGTGATTTTGTACCAACTTCTTACCGGACGTTTCCCCTATGTTGGAGAAACCGCGGTGGCAACCGCGATGAAGCACACCAGCGCTCCTACGCCAAGCGCGCGAACGGCGAATACTGCCGTGCCCGCGGCACTTGACGAGCTGGTTAGGCGGGCGATGGCGAAGGAGCCATCCGTGCGCTATCGAAATGCCACGCAGATGCTCGATGAATTGAAGCGTATCGAGGGCACGGTGCGATTCGGCAAAGCTGTCGCAACTCCACAACGCCAGCCTCAACCTGCCTATGTCGAGCCCATTCCAGTTCCAGCAGCAACGGCCTCCGCTTCGACGCTCGCAACGCCGAACCCAGCGCCAAGGGCGCAGCGATTTGTCTCTGAAGAACGAGAGCCCAGGGACGTGCCCTTATGGCTGGTCGTGATTTCCACATTCGTGCTCACCGTCGTGGTCGTGATGGTGGGCGGTTGGTATTGGTTCAGTTCAAGCGCTCCAAAGCCGCTCAAGGTCCCCGCCCTTATCGGTCAATCCAAATCCGATGCCCAGAACTCTTTGGCTTCCCTAAACCTTCAGATGCAGGTCTCAAAGAGCGAGGTCAACGAGAAATATCCCTTGGACACTGTGATCGCGGCGAGTCCGTCGCCCGGGCAAGAGGTCAAGCAGGGGGGCATCGTCGTGGTGGTTTTGAGCGCGGGCAGCAGGCTCGTAACAGTCCCGGACCTGCGCGGAAAGACGACTGACCAGGCGAAGCAACTCCTTTCAGGCCTGAGCCTTGATTTGGACCGGGTCGATCCCGTTCCAGATTCGAGGCTGAAGGCCGGATTGATTGTACGGCAGAGTCCAGATCCGAAGACGAGAGTTGAGCGCTCGACGCGAGTTAACGTCGGGATTAGTGCTCCCGCACAAACCCAGCCCCCTGTCGAACAGAGGCCTCCCACCACGCAGACCCCTGTTCAGTCGGTCAATCCGAACTCTCGATACCTCTACACTATAAAGATCCGCCTCACCAAAATTGCGGATCCGGTGGTTTTGCGAGTGGACATTACGGACTCCAATGGGACCAGAAAGATCTATGAGGCGCAACACTTTCCCAACGAGGAAGTGAGCATCCGAACCGAAGGGTACGGGGAACATGCTGTTTTCAGGATTTACTACAACGGCGAGTTCGTCACTCAAGTGTCCAAGCAGGCAGACGAAGGTTCGGCAGCTCCGGGAGATAGTGGCAACAATGGCGATAACGGAGGCAACAGCGGCGACAGCACAACGGGTGACAACGGAGCGGGTCTGTAAATGACGTGCCGGATCGCTCCTTCTATCCTTTCCTTCGACCACTCGAACTTGAAGAGTACGGTCGCGGAGTTGGCATCGGGGGGAGCCGAGCGAATCCACATCGATGTGATGGATGGACAGTTTGTGCCTCCAATCACGTTCGGCGACGGTTTAGTGAAGGCGCTGCGAGATTTGACCACGATCCCATTCGAGGCTCATTTGATGACCCTCACTCCCGAGCGGCACTTTGAAGCGTTCGTACGGGCCGGATGCGGGCGGATCTACTTTCACGCGGAGGCAACCGTCCATGCCCATCGGCTCGTCCAAACCCTCCATGACATGGGTGTCGAGGCAGGGCTGGCAATCAATCCGGCCACCCCGGCGGAGGTTGCCCAGCCGTTGATCACGGACCTGGACGCAGTGCTCGTGATGACCGTGAATCCCGGATGGGGCGGGCAATCGTTCATTCAGACGATGCTCCCCAAAGTGCGAGCCGTGAGGGCAATGCGCCCGGACATGGACATCGAAGTGGACGGGGGGATCGATCCGGCCACCCTGCCGCTGGCCTGCGAAGCGGGCGCCAATCTCTTTGTGGCTGGGAATTTCATCTTCAAAGCGAAGTCGATCGCCGAGGGAATCAGCGAACTGCAAAGAGCATGCTGCTAAAGACGCTGACAACGCTTTTTATTGTGGTAGGCGTCATTCTCGCCTTCAGTTTCCCGTGGGTCGTAGGTCCGACTCCCAAATTGGTCCATCGGACGCCGGCGATGGCGAGAGGGGAGTTGACTCCCGAGCAAAGAGCGGGATTGCGGGAGGAAAAGAGGTATTCGGTGCGCTTTGGCATCTACGTGATGTCTCTCCTCACTTGCTTCATCGCTGCTTCAATTTGTGCCCTGATTCTTGCGCGTAAGGTGCGCTTGGCTTACCAAGAGGAAGCTCGCCAGAACCTAGAATTTCTCATAGAGAGCACTTTGAGGACGCACCAGAAACAGCCTCCGCCGACGCCCAAAACCAATGAGCAAGACGCCTAAGCAATTGATGCGGAGGGCTATCGAGCTCTCCCGGCATGGCTTTCCCTCGCCGAATCCGCACGTGGGCTGTGTGATTGCCGTCGACGGCGAGATGGTCGGGAAAGGCTTTCACGACCATGCGGGCGGGCCGCACGCCGAGGTTGTCGCATTGGAACAAGCCGGTCCGAAGGCGCGAGGAGCTGATGTCTACGTCACTTTGGAGCCTTGCAACCACCAGGGCAGAACGCCGCCATGCTCAAACGCACTCATTGCGGCCGGCGTGGCTTCTGTGACCGCCGCAACCCTAGACCCCAATCCTAAGGCGGCTGGGGGGCTGGCCGTGCTGAGTGAGGCAGGGATCCAGGTTTCCAGCGGTCTATTGGAGTCAGAGGCTCGCGCTGCAAACGAAATGTTCATGACAGCGATGGAGAGCGGCCGGCCGTTTGTTGTGGGAAAAGTGGCGATGAGTCTGGACGGCCGCGTTGCTTTGCCGAATGGAGAGAGCAAGTGGATTACATCCGAAACATCCCGCATGGAAGGTCATCGATTAAGGGCGGAGTGCGGCGCGGTTCTGGTCGGGCGCAACACGGTTGTGCGCGACGATCCTGTGCTGACGGCGCGTCTCGATGGCGTTGTCAATCAGCCGATCCGCATCGTGCTTGATCCAAATTCAGCCCTTTCTGGCTTGGAAAAGGTCTTCGGCCACGATGCTCCGACTTGGCACGTGACGAAGCACCCGCTCCGCGAGAACCAGATCGAAGCGCCCATGAAGGAGGACCGCTTGGACCTGCTGGCCCTGCTCAAGGACTTCCACAAGAGAGGTGTAACCGGACTTCTTGTGGAAGGAGGGCCGATCACCCTGGGCCACTTTCTCAAAGCGGGCCTGATCGACCGACTAGAAGTCTTTATCGCTCCCAAAGCATTGGGCGCGGGACCCTCCTGGCTCGGAGTTGGGGTGGACTCGCTGGCGAATGCATATCAATTCAAAGTCAAAGTCGCCAAACAACTGGAAGACGACCTTTGGATATCGTACCGGCCATTACCGAAAAGCGAAACCTGAGCGGTCTTGGAGCGTCCGAAGATCGGAACCTACTTGAAGTGAGGTTTTGGTGAGGATGATCAAACTTAGAACCCTAAATGGCGCGATGCTTGGCATCACCTTATTGGCCGTCCTGGCTCCTTTGGCGAAGGCGGACCAGCATATCGACATCGAAAAGAACCGGGTCGTGCCCGTGACTTTGGATGACCGGTTGAGCGTAAGAGACAGCAGGCGTGGGGACCGATTCTCCGCCACTGTTGCAGACGACTACGACTTGCCCGGAGGCACCAAGCTCTACGGACGCGTTCTGAACGTCCACAAGCGTTCTGATATCCAGCCGCCCTACATCGAAGTCGAGTTTGACCGCATGCGGCTGCCCAACGGCGTGAGGGAAGACATTCAGGCCCAGCCAGTCTCCATGGATAGTGGGGTTGTCAAGAAAGATCGATGGGGCCGCTACCAAGTGAGCCGCCAAGTCTGGCACCGGGATCAGACCGTTGTCGGCGGTGCGGTCGTGGGCCTCGTCTTTGGATCGCTTGTTCACCGGCCTGTGGAAGGGGCCATAATTGGCGGCCTCGCCGGCGTCATCGTCGGCATGGATCAGCAGTCCATGGCCGATAAAGAGACCATGCCACGCGGGACTCGGCTCGGCGCTGCCTTTGAGTCGCCCGTTCACCTCGCCTACAACGGAAACGGTTGGCGCAGAGACACAGGCTACAACGATCAAAACGCCAACAACGGCGCACGGCCTCCATACGACGACACCTACGGCCAGGACGGCAGTTACTCCGGCTCGGGGCGCACCGGCGGATATCGGGCTGAGCGGGAGGCACGGATCAGCTATCGCGGCAACGAGCTCCATTATTCGGGCGGTGTGAGGCCTTATTGGATGGGCGACGTTCTGATGGTTCCCCTGACGCGGACCGCAGATCAGCTTGATCTGACCGTTACCGGAGATCGGGCCGGCAATACCATCCTTGTGGAGGGCGACACCTCAGTTCTGCGACTTGAACAAGGCTCTGGCAGCTATCGTCTCAATGGTAAATATGGAACTCTGCGGCACGAAGTGATCGTGCGAGACGGAGTCACCTTTTCGCCGATCGAGGTGCTGGCCGCCATGAAGCGTCAGCCTATATTTGTGAATGGTAGCCGGGTCGAGGGCAACTGACCTACGCTTTCTTTCCTCCCTCCCCCAAGCCCCGTCTCTCGCCCTCAGAGCGGGGCTTTTTTTGAAGGATGAAGGATGACGGCGGAAGGATGAAGGCTGCGGGGGCCGGTGGCTAGAAGGTAAGAAACCATTCGTGTAGCCGGGTGTCCTCTGTAAGTTCTGGATGAAATGAGGTGCCTAAGAGGTTGCCTTGGCGGACAGCGACGACTTTGCCTCTGTATTTCCCGATCGGTTCGACTCCTTTGCCAAGCCGGGTGACGATGGGAGCGCGGATGAAGACACCGACGACGGGGTCTTTCATGCCTGCTAATTTGACTTCGTCTTCAAACGAATGGACCTGGGCGCCGAACGCGTTGCGTTGGATTGTGATATCGAGAAGGTCGAGTGTGTATTGCTTGCGGTCCTCGACTTGCTTGGCCATCAGAATCATTCCCATGCAAGTCCCCCAGATCGGCATGCCTTTCTTCGCGAGTTCCTTGAGGGCAGCCCCGAGGCCGTAGCGTTCCATCAAGAGGCCGACAGTCGTGCTTTCTCCGCCAGGGATGATGACCCGGTCCACCCGTTGCAACTCTTCAGGGGTCCGCACTTCCCGAGCGTCCAGGTCCGGAATTTTCAACCGCCCGATAGCCTCGATATGCTTTTCAAAGTCGCCTTGAACAGCGATGACTCCGACCACGGGCATGGATTGAGTCTACTTGGGGCAGTGTTGGGAATTGGGTGTTGGGTGTTGGGTATTGGGTCTTGCTATTCAATCCCTAGAGCCTAGAGCCTAGAGCCTAGAGCCCGATTCCCAACACCCAACACCCATGAATCTTACAGTCCCAGCGCCAAGGTGCCGCAGGGGATGTTGAGCTTGATTTGGCCGAGTTGGCAATGGCCGTTGAAGTCATCGCCGTCGCTTAAATGCAGGTGACAAAGATCGTTCGCGGGATTGTCTCCACCGTCCACGCAGTCGAGTGTGTACGTGAAGCCTCCAACACCGTTAATAGTGCAGGGCCCCTCACAGTGCCTTCCGCCCGAAACTCCATTGATCTTCCGGTATTCCGTGCAGCCTGTGAGCACGATCTTGGTCGTGCCGTTGGCAAAGCAACCGGTCTTCACGATGATGTTGTGAAGTTCATCAATTCCAAAGTTAAGCGAACAGTCGACTGTCTTGCCAAGAGTATTCACTAGTCTGCCGCAGCACGTTATGAAGTCGAAGCAAGGTCCATTCGTATCCGTCACGTAATCGAGGTCCGCTTCGGCGGCGCCGAGAACAATCTCTCCGACGCCAACGACGGTGAGGCGAAGGGCGTTTACTCGCATCCGTCTCGATGACCCATTTACAAGGAATTTTTGTTCGTTGATAACGAGGGTGGCGACGTTGGGGATCTTGATAGTCTGGTTAGGCGCGCCCGTAACCGTTACGGCGAGCCCGCCAAAGCGAAGGCCCAGAATTTGCGACCTTCCGCCGTTTGATGTTCCAGAAACCCGAGACTCGGCATTTGCCACGTCGACATCCAGGCTGTAAGGCAGCAGATGGAACACGTGGACATTGGCCACGCCTGCAAGAGCCTCCACTTTTCCATGAGACCCGCATGCGGCGCCATGAAGAACGTGCGCTTCCAAAACTCCAGCAACAGAAGCTTGGAGCAGGGATTTGGCACGCACGCCTCCGGTGGGAGGCAACATGCCCGAGTGGCCAAGAAAAGCCAGACCGGTGACAATTGTGTCGACCTTTGCCCCGTAGCCATAACCGCCGTAGGTGGTGTCCGTTGCAAGGGCCGTGCTGCTTGACCCAAGGACCGCCGCGGCCAGGGTAAGAGCGCAAAAAACGCTATTGCGAATGTTCATAAAATCTCCCCTCCATGAGGATTAGTTTTTGGCAACCCCTAACTGGGTGGCATCACGCTAGCCTAGCCGGACAGACCTTGCATAGGAGACGCTTGTTTCCAGTCGCCTACCGGGTTTTCTTTAAGGTTCGCCTTAGTGTTTATTCAGCTATGACGTGAGTCTTCCGCGTCGAAACCCCACGCTTTCGCTAAGGCGGTGTTTGAGTATTGGTTGTTCGGGTGCCGGCCGATTCATCGGCACCGGAAGCGCTACCCATTACCAGCCAGTCGGGACCCAGAATCTCATTACGGAGTCACTGCTATCCCTTTGGCGAAGCTTCTATCTCCAAAAAAGCCGAAACCCTGCTGAAACATCTGCCACCTCATGTTGTAGGTCCCTGCGGTTGGAGGAGCCGTGCATGTGAAGGAGAAGACTTTGTCCTGGCCTGCAGCGATGGAATCGGCTGGTGAGAGCAAAACACCCGTGACACCCCAGGTGGGATAGCCGGCGGCTGGGTTCAGCGTGTAGCCGGCAGCCTGGGTCCAGGTGTTCGTTCCCACGTTCCGCATGTCGACAGTCACCGTAAACGCGGTGCCTGCTTTGACGGAGGCGGGAACGGTTTGGACCATGAACCGGGCGGCGTCGGGTTTGAGCGTAACGGTCACTGGGACGATGGGGGAGAGAATTCCAAAGCTGGTGGTGTGGTTGTAGAGCTTGAACTGGATGTTATAGACCCCAGAAGTAAGCGGAGCGTAAACCCGGAAGCTAAACGTCTTCGTCGCCCCCGGCCCGATGGCATCCGTGCTCGCGAATGGGACCGAAGTGACTCCCCAGTTGGCGCCAAGCACAGCCAGTTTGTAGCCAGCTGCGTTGGTCCAGGTGTTGAAGCCCGTGTTTCTGAACGACACTGAGAGCGTGTATGTCTCTCCTGCATCCATGTGCGTGGGCACGCTCTGGGAAACGAAGTTGTCGTTGTTCGCCCGGTACTTGATGACGTGCGCGTCTAGGGTGCCGCTCGGACCGTAAGAGGCCCCTGAAACGTATAGATTGCCCTTGGCATCTACCGCCAGGCCGCTCAAGATGTTGAA
>JANYLD010000028.1 GCA_025363835.1 Armatimonadota bacterium | reverse complement strand
CTCGCAATCCCAAATAGGTGACCGAAAGTCACTCTTCGACGAGATATTCGGTCACGAGCGAGGTCGTGTCGTAAAGAGCGTCCATGTGGGTGCGCTCGTAGCCGTGGCTCGTGTCGACTCCTGGGCCGATAAGGGCGACTTGGGCTTGGCCGCCCGCTCGCCAGTAGACGGAGCCGTCGGAACCGTAAAACGGATAGATGTCCGTCTTGATGTCGATGCCGCGGTTGTCGGCGATCGCGCGGATTTTGTCGGTCATGCCCTTGCTGTAGGGACCGGTTGAGTCTTTGATGCAGATCGAGCAGTGGTGCTCGTCGCCCTGGAGGCCGTCACCGATACAGGCCATGTCGAGGATTAGCATTTCGTGGAGATTGGCGGGCAGCGAATCGGCTCCGCCATGGCCGACTTCTTCGAAGTTGCTTATCAGGATGGTCGTGTCGTAGGCGGGCGTGATCTGGGCATCTTTGAGGGCTTTGAGTGCTGCGAGCAGGATGGCGACGCAGGCCTTGTCGTCCAAAAATCGCGAGCGAATGAAACCGGAGTCACCTGCCTCCACCTTAGGATCGATGTAGACGAAGTCGCCGACGTCAATTCCCAGCATACGAGTCTCTTCCGCAGAATGCGTTCGCTCGTCTATGCGGAGTTCCATCGTGCTTGCGTCCCTCGGTCCAGAGCCAGCGATCTTGTTAACGTGCACCGCGCCGTTTGCAAGCACGATGGACCCGCGTATTTGGCGTCCCCCCCGAGTGGCGATGGTCACGCCCTCGCTCTCAACAGTTGGCCACATGAGGCCCCCGATGTTCGTCAGGGCGAGGCGGCCGTTGCTCTTGATTTGTGTGACTATGGCGCCGAGGGTGTCCACGTGGGCGGTGATGCCGCGGGGCTTCTCGCTGCTGAGGCCGGTGATGGTGGCGAGCAGGGCGCCCTTGATCGTTCGCTGAGATTGGATGCCCAGGACCTCGAGTTCGTTCTCAACTAGAGCGATCGCCCATTCCGTGTCGCCGGTCGGACTGGGTGTGTTGAGGAGGTCAACAAGCACTCGCTTGAGAAAATCCTTGTCGATTTCAAACCTGGTCAACGGGCGACTCCTTGCATGGTTTTGCAGGATACAGGATTTGGCGTGCGGTGGGTGGGATTTGGGATTTGGGATGCGGATTCGAGATGCCACACAGGATTCGGGATCGGAAGGTCCGCGATCTCTTAGGGCGAGGAGAAAACCGCCTGCACTGCATCCTCGTTCACGGGCAGACCGTTCAGGATCGGTAAGGCGGTCTCTTCGAGAAGTGCTTTTGCTTCCAACGTTGGAAGCTTTCCAACCTTATCGAACCCGCGCCACGACGCATCAAAGAAATCATCCGCCAACATCATCAGAGAGTTTTCGAAGGGATTCGGGAACTTGAGACTCCCATCTAGCTCCGGGTTGATGATCTCTGCGATTCCAATGAAACTTCCATAGTCGCGATTGACGTTGGCAGCGTACAGCGTAGCCAATACTGCGACCGCTATTTGCTCACTCCGCGCGCTTATCTCCATAGCCAACCAGCAGAGTCTAGGACTTATTCCGAATGTGGAGCAGGTCTCCGTCCTGGATCACGTAGTCCTTGCCTTCCAAGGACATCTTGCCAGCAGAGTAAGCGGCGTCTAGGGAGCCGGCGATTTTGTAGTCGTTGTAGTGGACGATCTCGGCTCGGATGAAGCCTTTGGCGATGTCGGTGTGGATGGTGCCGGCGGCTTTGACCGCGCTCGAACCTTTTTTGAGGGGCCAGGCGTGGGTGTCGTTTTCACCGGCGGTGAAGAAGGTGATGAGACCGAGGGCGTCGTAGACGGCTTTGACAACTCGGGACGAGGCGGGCTCGGTGAGGCCCATAGAGGAAAGAAACTCGGGTTGGTCGGCGGCGTCTAGTTGGGCGATTTCTTCTTCCAGGGTTGCGCTGGCGCAGAACGCCGGGGTGCCCTTGGAGGCCAGCTCTTTGCAGCGGGCGAGCAGCTTTTCGGGCGGGGTTGCGGCTTCGTCTTCCCCGATATTGAAGGCGACCACCATGGGTTTGGCGCTGAGGAATTGGTAGTTCTTGACGATGGTCTGCTCGTCTTCGGTCAGTTCCAACGCTCTGATGGGGGTGCCGTCGCTTAGCGGTTCTTTGAGGCGCTCGAAGACCATTTTGTCGAGGTAGTCGGGCGAGCCAGGGGTCTTGACGGAGAGAGACTTATGCAGTCGCTCTAACCTGTTTTCGACGATCTGGAGGTCGCTTAGGACTAGCTCGACGTCGATCCCTTCTTGATCCCGTAGAGGGTCGACGGTGGCGTGGAACGGGTAGGTCATCGACTCGAAGGCCCTGACGACGTGGAGCAGAAGGTCCATCTTTTTGGCGGCATCGATGAACTTGAGGGAGAACGTTCGGCCGGAGCCTTGGGCGTCCTCGATGTCGTCGTGGAGGATGACGGTGGCCGGCGTTGCCTTCTTCGGTTTCACCTGATCGACAATTGCGTCGAAGCGCTCGTCGGGGACGACGACGGCGGTGACTTCGCCCTTGGCTTGGCCACGGGCTGCCGCGCGGTACAAGGTGCTCTTGCCCGCGCTGTTGTATCCAATTAGACCTACTTTCATGGGGTTTGGGAGGCACCCGGTTCAAACGTAACCTTGACCGGGGGCCGGGGCTTTTGGATCGGATAGATCCAAAAGATGTAAATCGTGGCGAGTAGCAAGATTAGCAGGAGCCATGGAAACGGATTGCCCTGCTTCTTATTAGCGCTCGGCGACGCCTGACGCTCTGGCTTACCCACGGCGGGTGAGTATATCGGAGATTGCGTTTGGGGATGGGAGCGGGTGGGTTTGGGTCGGTAAGTGGTAAGTAGTAAATGGTAAATGGTTTGGGACGGACGGGCTTGTTGTGAGAATTAGTCAGCGGGGGCTTGATATCGGGTTTGTTTATCCTTGCACCAAGCGCGAAGTTGTTGAGGTGTTCGGTAAAGATTTTCTTGATTCCGTCCGATTCGAAGCCAAATATGATTTCGACTGGAAGCTGGGGCGAAGTCAGAAACCGCCCGTTACCGGCGTCATTCTTGCTGTGATCCATGTGAGTCCGAACGCATGGAACACAGATCTACCGAAAGCGTGGATGCATGTTTTTATGGTGAGAGCCAGCGAATTCTCCGAGCACGTTGGGCACCGGCTGGTTAGGATCATGCGTGATGTTATGAAGCCTTGGACGGTGTCGAAGCTAGCTCTTTTTGAGAAGGAACCGCCGATCCGGTTCGTCACCTTGTTGGCGGAGTACAACGAATCCGGGATCGTCCTTTACGAACTACGCGAGCTCAACGCGAAAACAGAATTCATCGAAATCCCCACCAGCTAAGTCCGGGCATATCCGAGCCACTTGCAAAAGTAGATTCCGCGCCGCACCCGCTCCCAGTTCGCGGACTCACGGCCTCCCCCGCAGCCACCAAGTTCGGCTCATTCCAACCTGACGGGCTGCAGGAGAGGGATTTCCCTTTGCGCGCTCAAAGGGTCGCTGATCATTCAAAGGACTCTCGCGTTTGGCTGTGCTACTTACCATTTAGCAACCCTTACGCAAGGCGCAGAATGCTATCCTCCCCAAATGGCCGCCCGATCGGCTAGCTTTGTTGACCCGCTTTGGAAACCGATTGAGGTGTTTTTCACCTTTGTCGGCGAGTCCTCTCTGATCCTTCTTGACGCGATCAAGCGCTTGTTGGCGCGTCCGTTTGAGTGGCGCGAGACGGCGAATCAGATGGCGTTTATTGGCGTCGCTTCTGTGCCCATTGTGCTTTTGACCGGGTTCTTTTCTGGCGCGGTCATGGCGCTTTATTTGACGAACTTCCTGGCCAAATATGGGGCCACGGAGTTTGTTGGGGCGACCGTCGCCTTAACCTTGACCCGGGAAATCGGGCCCGTTTTGGCTGGAATTATGGTTGCCGCGCGCTGCGGATCAGCGATGGCGGCTCAGATTGGGTCTATGAAGGTGACGGAGCAGATCGATGCGCTTCGTATGCTCTCAGTGCATCCCACCAACTACCTTGTGATTCCGAGGCTCGTGGCCGGTGTCCTTATGCTGCCAATCCTCGCGCTTGTCTGCATGTATTCGGGAATCTTTGGGGGCGGGCTGGTGGCGATGTCCGGCGGCGTTCCGTACGTGACGTTCATCGATTCCATTCAACGCTTTCTTGTGCCTTGGGACTTTGTTGGCGGTTTGATCAAGGCTCCCGTCTTTGGGATTATCGTGGCCATCGTAGCCTGCCAGCAGGGGCTGCGGACAACAAATGGAGCGGTGGGAGTAGGGCGAGCGACGACCAACACGGTCGTTATCTCGATGATTCTGGTTTACATCTCGAATTTCTTCTTGGCGCAGATTCTGTACAAGTAGGGGAGGGCCTTGCGGCGTTGCGGCGTTGCGGCGTTGCGGCGTTGCGGCGTTGCGGCGTTACGGCCTTTGGTTCTGCGATTTAGTTTGGGACCGACTTGCCGAAGGCCGTAACGCCCCAACGCCGTAACGCCTTCCCCTAGTCTTCGTCGTGCTTATGGCTGCTCTTGATGACCATCCGGATGGGGGTGCCTTCCATGGGGTAGGCGGCTCGGATCTTGTTCATCAGGTAGCGCTCGTAGGAGAAGTGGACGAGGTCTTTGTTGTTCACGAACAGGGCGAAGGTGGGCGGGCGGGTTGAGACTTGGGTTGCGTAGTAAATTTTAAGGGCTTTGCCCTTCGTTGAGTACGGGCGCTCGTATGTGGCGTCCTGGATCAGGCGGTTTAGGGGGCCGGTCGCGATTCGGAAGTTGTAGCTCTCCAGGGCCATGAGAACGGTGTCCAGGGCCGGCTCCAAGCCCGCGCTTTCTATCGCGCTCGTGTAGCAGATGGCGGCGTAGGCGATCTCGGGAAGTTCGTTTCGGATGATGCGCGTGAAGTCTTTCTTGAGGAGGCTCTTGGTCCTCGGCTGCCCGTCTGGCGGCTCCTTTAGGTCCCACTTGTTTACGGCCAAAACGCAAGCCTTGCCTGCGTCGTGGGCGATCTTCGCGACCCTCTTGTCACCGTCGGTTAGACCCTCGGAGCCATCGATGATGACCATCGCACAGTCGGCTCGCTCAATTGCACGGGTGGCCCGGTCGACCATGTAGTACTCGATGGTGCCTTGGATCTTGCCTCTACGCCTGATGCCGGCGGTGTCGATCAACCGGAACTGCTCGTTCTGATACTGGAGAACCGTGTCCACCGCGTCACGGGTCGTGCCTGGGATGTTGGAGACGATGGTGCGGGTCTCGCCGGTGAATGCGTTGACCATGGAGGACTTGCCCACGTTTGGCCGGCCGATGATGGCGAGGCGGACTTCCTCTTCCTCATTCTTCTCGGGCGTATCTGGAAGGTCTCTTACGATTTCGTCCAGCAGGTCAGCCACTCCGCTGCCGTGAAGGCTGGAGATGGCGAAGACGGTGCCCAACCCCAGCTCATAGAACTCGTTGGCCTGCTCTTCGCGCTGCTGGTTGTCGCACTTGTTTACCGCGATCAGAACGGGCCGTTTAATGCCGCGGAGCTGGTTAGCGAGGTCGATGTCATCCGCCATAACACCGTGTTCCACATCGACAAGGAACACAACGACGTCCGCTTCTTCCAATGCGACGTTGGCCTGGACTCTTATCTGTTCGGAAAGCGGGTCGGTCTCTTGGAAGACGATGCCCCCCGTGTCGACCAACGTGAAGCGCTTGCCGGTCCAGTCGGTCTCCGCGTACAGGCGGTCCCGGGTAACGCCGGGCGTGTCTTCTACAACCGCGACTCTCCGGCGGAGAAGACGGTTGAAGAAGGTGCTTTTACCAACGTTGGGACGGCCAACGATGACGACGACGGGCAATGAGGAGCGCATGGGGGGAGTCGAGGGTACCAGATGAGCCCATTTCAGAACCTGTTCCGGTACAGTCTGCGCGGGGCCGCCCCGCTGCAGATTCTCGTCATTCTTTCAGTTTTCCTGCTGTCTTCCGCCAGCCAGCGCAGCACCACCGCTGGTATTTATCGGGCTTCAGCGGCACCAGCGTAATCATCCTGGGGTCGCAAGATGTGCGCACCGGAAATGGGTTGGGTGTGGCCTATGAGATGGGGCCTTTTGAGGAGACTCAAGTGGGGACGGTCGCCTGGGAATCTGGTTTTGGAGACCTACTACGACCTCACGAAGAGCCCAGGAGCCTGAACACGCGGCCAAACTCCTTGCAAGCCTGGGGTTTTTTGGCCATGGCCCGCCATCGCTGGTCGAGCGAAGACGCGCCGACCGGTTTTTTTGACTTCGGCTGGGGGCGCAGTATGCCGATCTGCCAACCCGCGATCTCTCCAGCAAACTTAACTCAACCCCGGTGTTCGATCTCGGCTTCGAGATCGGGCTCGAGCATCCCCTCGGCGCGGCCCGGCTGCTTTACATTTCTAACGCGGGGACGGTGCCGAAGAATAAGGGGCAGAACGAGCTCTTCTTGCTCATTCAGATTCCGCTCTAGCTCTTCGTTCTCCGACCGGACCTGGATTCGAGGAACGCGACATAAAGACGCGGTTACGGGTGGAGATTGATAGGACGAGGCTATGGTCACGGCCCCGCTGAACCGAGTGGTTGATCGCATTCCTTCGCTTACGGTCAGGTCCTTCGACTCGGGGACTCGCTCAGGATGACAAAAATAAACGCCCTACCTCGCCTTAAGCTCGCCTTCCATAGCGGCAAGCCATGTCAGTTGCTGGGGCGTGTCCGGGATAGGCATTCCCCTGGCTTTCGCGACTCGGTGGACGGCGTTCGGAGTCGCTTCGCCCAGCGCGACAAGCGTTGCCGCGCTAAACATGCCTGCTCTTCCAATGCCGAGCCGGCAGTGCAATACGACGGTTTGTCCTTCGCGAACATGAGCGGCAAGCGTTCGAATTAAAGCGACAGCCTTCTGCATTGAATCCGGAGTAGACCGATCTGTGATGGGAAAAGATAGGAATTCAATGCCGTTTAGAGAACAGTAGTGGCCTTCCAGCGAAAGGTCAAGCTCCGCGATTTCAAACGGCCCGAGGAAGGAGACAAGGACTTCAACGCCGCTGTCTGCAAGGGCGCGGACCTCGTCTTCTAACCAATCGCCGCCCCGCGGCCTGGGCATCAAGCCGAGCCTGCCAGAAGGCACATCGGAAATCCAACTAACTGAGGTCATTTCTTAATCGGGGTGATGGACTCGTGGTAGTTGAATGGGATGGTGTCGCCAGCTTTGTGCTTATTGCCGAGGCAGTCAAAGGTGTCCTTATCGCTCGTGTAGGTAAGTTCGAGGTCTAAGTCGACGGCTTTGCCGGTTGGCAAAGTTACGTCTATGCCTCCCGGCACATCGCCGGATTTCTGGGCCACGGAGTCCGCGCCTACGGAGGACTTCAGAGTCCACTTGCCGACGGGGCCGAGAATCCTGAAGTGCTGAACCACGGGGCGAGATTGGGATGGCGCACGCCCGACATCGTCAACCGATGGTTTTTCGGGCTTTTCCGGCCAGAGCTTGGGGAATCTGAAATCATAGGGCCCCCACTCGTCGACGAGGATGTTGAAGCGGCCGCGCAGAGCTCCGTCCGGCAGGAATGGATCTTGGCCGCCCTTCAGCTTGTCCGGCCTTAGTTTTCGGATTTCCGCTGGATAGTCTTTGTCAGCCGCGTAGGGGTCCCAATCTGGCTCAAGGCCAGCCTCGACGACGTCATCGAACGTATTGCTCTTGGCCAGCCCGTCTGTTGCGCCCTTATATCCGGTCAGATGATTCGTTTCAAAGGTGATCCCGTCCATGCCGTTCTTGAACAGCGTCCCGGGGAATTGGATCCGGTTGCCGGTGATCTGGACTGCTTTGGTGTCCTTGATGTCGAAGGCAAAGTCTCCGCCCGAGAATTGATTCCCAGAGATTTCGAAGTCGTGGCTGGCTGTGTCGTGATGTTTGGGATAGCCCCATGTCGGGTCCTGATTGGCATTGGCCCAAAGTTGAACGCCTGTTAGGTCTCGACGGAAATAGTTCCTGCGAATCACGTTGTTCTGGCCGTGTTCGATGG
>JANYLD010000027.1 GCA_025363835.1 Armatimonadota bacterium | reverse complement strand
GGCAGGGAGAACCCCGAGAGACTTGTAATTGCCGCACGAAAGCAAATTCGCGTCGCTTTCCACATGTACAAGACCAAGCAGCGCTTCGATGGAGAAAAATTTACATGGACGCTTGACAACAAGACTTAGGATCTGGGCTGGCAAACGCAATCCCTTCAGGATTGTCGTACGTCTTCCGACTCCACATTCGATCTAAAAAAGGAAACGAACTGAGCTTAAGTTCCAGAGCCTTCATCCTTCGTCCTTCCGCCCTCATCCTTCATCTTTCATCCTTCATCCCTCCGCCTTCTGCCTTGCGCCTTCATCCTTCACCCCTCCGCCTTCATCCTTCCCCAAACAAGTGGCCCAAACCTTGCATTAAGCTCAAAGAATAGCGGTCGGCTATAATCTGAAAACTCCCGGCGACTGTTTCCGAACACAACGAGGTGCCCACTTTACATGTCCGCGATTTCCGCCAACAAGGCCTATAACAAGCTTGACTACCTTCGGCTGATGCTTCTCAGCCGCGAGGGCGACCGGCGAGAGGGCATTCTTCTCCGTCAATCGAAGGGCTGGTTCCAAGTCAGCGGAATGGGCCACGAGGCCCTCGGCGCGTTCTCCCACCTCCTACGGCCGGACGACTACGTTTTCCCCTACTACCGAGACCGAGCCATCATGCTTGCCCGGGGCATGAGCAACTACGAGATGGCCCTCGCGTACTTCGCCAAGAAGGACTCCAGCAGCGGCGGCCGCCAAATGCCCGGCCACTATTCCGGCCGAGCCCTCAACGTTTTCAGCGTCCCCACCCCCACCGGCGCTTCCCTGCTTCCCGCCTGCGGCACCGCCTGGGCCATGAAGTTGGACGGTAAAGACTCCGTCTGCCTCGCTACCCTCGGAGACGCTGCCAGTCGACAGGGCGAGTTCTACGAAGCGATCGCCTTCGCAGTCCAAGAGAAGCTCCCCGTCCTCTTCGTAGTTGAAGACAACAAGTACGGCATCTCCACCCCCACCGAGAAGTTCCTTCCCTTCAACCTCGGAATCATTAACGAGGACGCGATCGTCAAAGTCGACGCGCGCCATCCGGACAACGTTTACAAAGCCGGCCAGGCCGCCGTCGAAAAAGCCAGAAAGGGCGACGGCCCCACCATTCTCTGGTGCGACCTCGACCGCCTCGCCTCCCACACCTCGTCGGACGACCACCGCGTTTACCGCACTCTCGAAGATATCGAGGAGATGACCAAACGAGACCCCATCCGACTCCTCGCCGAAGAGCTCCTCAAAGCGGGCCAACTCACCGAGCAAGAGTGGACCGAAATGCAGGAGAACGTGGCCAAAGAGGTCGACAACGATTACCTGAAAGCCGAGAAAGAGGAAGACCCCGCGGCGGAAGACACCATGCTTCACCTTTGGGGCGACCCCACCGTCGCTGAGAAGCCGCCGATCCAGCCCGCGGACAAGATGACGATGGTCTCCAGCATCAACCAGACCTTCCGTAAGGCCCTGGAAAACGACCCCAAAGTCATCTTCTTTGGAGAGGACATTGAAGACCCCAAGGGCGGCGTCTTCGGGATCACCAAGGGTCTCAGCGAGGCCTTCCCCAATCAGGTCTTCAACTCCCCACTCGCCGAAGCCACCATCCTCGGCGTGGCCGTTGGAGTCGCCTGCTATGGATGGCGCCCCGTCTTCGAGCTCCAATTCATCGATTTCATTTCCCCCGGCTGGAACCAAGTGGTCACGAACCTCTCCAGCCTCCGCTGGCGATCCAACGGCGACTGGAAGTGCCCAATGGTCATCTACGCGCCGTACGGCGCATACCTTCCGGGCGGCTCTCTCTGGCACTCGATGGCCAACGAATCGTATCTCGCCCACTCGCCAAGCATTAGGGTCGCGATTCCCTCGACACCGGAAGATGCAGCCGGGCTGTTCTGGAGCGCGATCCAGGGAGATGACGTCACCTTCATCCTCATCCCCAAGCATATTTTCCGAAAGAATGTGGCCGTGACCAACGTCGATCCGGTACCGCTCGGCAAAGCCAAGATCGTCCAGGAAGGATCGGACGTCACCCTCGTCACCTTTGGCAACACCATCGAAATCGCCGTTGAAGCCGCCGAGAAAATGGCGGGTGAAGCCTCAGTCGAGATCATCGACGTGCGAAGCATCGTTCCCATGGACTACGAGACAATTACAAAGTCCCTTGAGAAAACCGGCCGCCTGGTCGTCCTCCACGAAGACAACCAAACCTGCGGAATCGGGCAAGCGATCATCGCTGAAATGACGCGAATCCCGGAGCGCTGGAACCTCTTCCTCGCTCCTCCACAACTCGTAGCGCGCCCGGACGTGAATATCGGCTACAACCCAATCTACGAATACGCGGCTCTGCCTGACCTAGATCAGGTGTTGCAGGCGATCCGGACGACGATGGCGTAATCCGGGTTAGCTGCCGCAAGCTCGTCCCGCTAACCGGCCAAAGCCGTTAGCGCCTGCGTAGACACCGTGGTTGCCCAGCAACTCCTCGATGCGTAACAGTTGGTTGTACTTTGCCACGCGGTCGGTCCGGTTCGGAGCGCCCGTCTTGATCTGACCGCAATTGGTGGCCACGGCCAGATCGGCGATTGTTGAATCTTCAGTTTCCCCTGACCGGTGGCTCATCACCGAGGTGTAGCCCGCACGCTTGGCCATCTCAACGGCGGCTAGAGTCTCTGTCAGAGATCCGATCTGGTTCACCTTCACCAGGATCGAGTTCGCAGTTCCACTTTTGATGCCCCGGCTCAGACGTGAGACATTGGTTACGAAGAGGTCGTCGCCCACAATCTGCACTTTGCTTCCCAGGGCATCCGTCAAAGCCTTCCAGCTATCCCAGTCGTCTTCCGAACAGCCATCCTCGATCGAGATCAGGGGATATTTCTCGGCAAGGCTCACCAGGTATTCGACCTGCTGAGCGCCTGATCGCTCCTTCATCGCCCCGGCTTTGTAAATGTACTTCCCGCCCTTGTAGAACTCCGAAGCGGCCGCGTCGATGCCGAGCCAAATGTCCTTCCCAGGCTTGTAACCCGCCTTTTGAATCGCCTCGATGAGGTAGTCGAAAGCGTCATCCTGAGATTCCAAACTCGGAGCAAATCCGCCCTCGTCCCCAACGCCGGTGTTAAGACCCTTAGCCTTTAGAACGCCCTTAAGCGTGTGAAAGACCTCCGCCCCCATCTGAAGGGCATGGGCAAAAGACTCGGCTCCCACCGGGAGCACCATAAACTCTTGAAAATCGACGTTGGAATCTGCGTGCTGGCCGCCGTTGAGAATGTTCATCATCGGCACGGGCAACGTATTCGCGCTTACGCCTCCGACATATCTAAACAGTGGCAATCCTGAAGCGCTGGCTGCGGCCTTGGCAACTGCCAGAGAGACACCCAGGATGGCGTTCGCGCCAAGCTTCCCTTTGTTCTCTGTGCCATCGAGTTCAAGCAAGGTCTCGTCGATTGCAACCTGGTCAAAAGCGTCTCGGTCTAGCATGTGCGGCGCAATCAGCTCGTTGACGTTGGCCACAGCTTGCAACACGCCTTTGCCCCCATAACGCTTCTTGTCGCCATCCCGCAGTTCCACTGCCTCAAACTGCCCCGTGCTTGCCCCACTCGGCACCGCCGCTCGTCCAAAAGCGCCGTTCTCCAGCAACACGTCCACCTCGATGGTCGGGTTTCCACGGCTATCCAAAATCTCACGGGCGGCGATATCGACAATGACTGACATTAAATGGGCTCCTTTGAGGAAGGCTTTGGGCTCTAGGCTTTAGGCTCTGGGAAGTGACTTACCAAGCATAGCTTCACGCCCCGCACTGTGGCAAGCGCAGCATGAACATCAAGCTCATAACCGGTCTCATGATCCTCTGCGCCTCTGCGAACTCTGCGTCTCTGCGTAAAATCCCACAGCCCACAGCCCACAGCCCACAGCCCACAGCCCACATCACTAAGCCCACAGGTAACATCAACTCGCCCCATGTCGGTCTCCATCACCAAAGAAAACTTCTTCTGGCACAAGGTCCATTCCCTCACCGGCATCATCCCCATCGGCTTCTATATGCTTCAGCACCTGGTGCTGAACACTTTCAGCCTGGCAGGGCCTGACTATTTCAATGGAGTCATTGGCTTCTTTGACGGAATGCCGTTCCACTTCCTGCTCGTCCTTGAAATCACCCTGATTTGGCTCCCGCTGCTCTTCCACGCGCTTTACGGCTTTGTGATCATAAACCACTCGCAGCCGAATTACTCACCGACCAAATACGGCTGGGCTGAGAACCGAATGTATCTGTTCCAGAGAATCAGTGGCGCCGGCCTGTTCCTTTTCCTGATCTACCACGTGCTTTCCACGACGCTTACGAAGTACGTAAACGGAGACTCCCAATCCATTCGCTACGCCTCGATGCACGCCCACTTCGAGAACAAGCTGATCCTCGTGGTCTACCTGGTAGGGATTCTCTTGGCCAGCTATCACTTAAGCTACGGAGTCTGGAACTTCTGCATCCGTTGGGGCATCACGGTCTCAGAGAGAGCTCAACTCAAAATGCGATCCTTTGCACTTGGAATGTTCATCGTGGTCACGCTCATCGGCTGGGCGGCAATCGTAGGCTTCCTCATCCCCAAATACAACGCGCCCGCCACCGGCGTCACCGCAATGTCGAGCACATCAAACCAGTCGATGTGACGGCTCGCGAGTGCGGGTTCCTCCTGGAATCCCTTTTCGCTGCGAGCGACGAAGGAGCGAGCAAGGGTCAGGGGCCGGCGGCGAAGTTTTGGAAGCTTGGAAACGACCGAGCGCTCAGAGCGATTACCCTGCCACGCAAGGATACGCTGACCCGGAAGCACGGCCTTCATCCTTCATCCTTCATCCTTCATCCTTCAAACGCTAGCCCTGCATCCCTTGCAACTGCTCCAACCGAAGGGAATTCTCTTCCCAAGCCGACATCTGCCCTTCGAGCGCCTCAGAAAGCTCCTGGTGATCCATCGTCATCGCCAAAACATCCGCTCCAACCGGCACCGAGCTCAACTTCCGCTCCACGCCGCGGATGTGGGCCTCCGTCGCCGCAATATCTAGCTCCAATTGCCCAACCAACTTGCGAACCCGCTCGATCTCCTTACTCAACTCCCTCGGAGACAGAGCCGGAACGACCACCTCTTCAACACGAGCCTCTGCCTTCTTCTTCGGTGCCGGCATCGGCCGGCCACTCGAAAGCCAAGCCCGATACTCGCCATAAGGGCCTGGGAAAGCCACTGCTCCCGACCGACGGATATCCAGCGTATGCGTGGTCACCTGCTCTAATAGCCAGCGGTCATGCGATACGAGCACCATGGTTCCTGTAAATTCGCGCAATACCTGGGCTAGGGCTTCACGGGACGCCATATCTAAGTGGTTCGTGGGCTCGTCCAACACCAGTAGATTCGGATGCAACGTGGTTAGACGGGCGAGCGAGAGCTTGTTCTTTTCGCCGCCGCTCAGGGTCCGAATCGGGCGGTAAACATCATCTCCCGTAATCAAGAACCGCCCAAGCAGATTGCGTGCGTCCGCGGGCAGTACATCGCATTCATAAACTAGGGAGTCCAAGGGTGACTGATTCGGGTCCAAGTCATCGGCGTCCTGCGAGAAGTAGCCAGCGACCACGCCAGACCCAACCCGAGACTTGCCGTCCAAAGCTTCCTGCATGCCAAGAAATGTCCGCACCAAACTCGATTTGCCGGAGCCGTTCTCCCCAACCACGCCCCACCGCTCGCCAATCCGGACTGTCCAGTTGAGGGGCGGAAACAAGGGCGCGCCATAGCCAATCTCCAGCTTCTCCGCATCGACTACGATGTCGCCGCTCCGCTTGGCGTCGCCAAACCCGGCCTTCATGTTCTTATCGTTCTTAGGCGCCTCCACCTTGTTGGCGATGAGCCTGTTCATCAGCTTCTGCCGACCCCGGGCTTGTGCAGTGCGCTGCGAATTCATGAAGCGCCGCACGTACTCGTCCATCTTCGCGATCTCTTGCGACTGCCGCTTGGCCACTTCTGCCAGCCGGAGATCCTCTTCCGCCTTCAACCGCAAATACTTTTCAAAGGGCCCAGGATAAGGAAAGACCTTCCCTTCCCTCATCTCAAGCACCCGGTCTGCGGTGTTCTCCAGAAAACGCCGATCGTGCGACACGAGCAACACTGCCCCGTGATATCCCTTGAGCCAACCTTCGAGCCACTCCGTTGCCTGCAAATCCAGATGATTTGTGGGCTCGTCCAGGATCAGAAGGTCGGGCTCCTCTAGGAGCAACCGCGCTATCGCCAGCCGGGTTCGCTCACCTCCACTCAAAGAAGAAGTTGGTTTATCAAACTCCTCTTCCGTGAACCCCATCTTCTGCAGCACAATCTTCAAGTCATGCTCAGCCGAATAACCCTGAGCTTCATGGAAGTGCTCGTGCAGCAAGGCGTATTCTTCAAGATCTTGCTCGTACTCTGCTTCACGGATC
>JANYLD010000010.1 GCA_025363835.1 Armatimonadota bacterium | reverse complement strand
GTGACGAGAACGGTGAATGTGATCGACACGGTTGCACCTGTCATCACTCTCAACGGATCGACTCCGATGACGGTCCAGTGCGGCTCGGGATACACCGAGCCAGGCGCCACAGCCACCGACGCCTGCGACGGCAGCATCACAGTGGTCATAACGGGATCTGTTCCCGCTGCAGTCGGCACCTACACGGTCACTTACAAGGCAACCGATAGCGCCGGAAACGTGGCAACCGTGACGAGAACGGTGAATGTGATCGACACGGTTGCACCTGTCATCACTCTCAACGGATCAAACCCGATGACCGCGGACTGCTCAACCGGCTACGTCGAGCCCGGCGCCACCGCTGTGGATGCGTGTGACGGCAGCGTTGCCGTCGTAATCACAGGATCTGTTCCGTCGGTAGTTGGCACCTACACGGTGACTTACACGGCTACGGACGCGCACGGAAATACGGCCACGGCCACTCGGACGGTCAACATGACCACGAAGACCAAGCCAAGCGCCAACGCCTTCAACGCCACACCCACAAGTATCAAGGGCGGCAAGACAACTACGGTGAACCTGCACTACGGCTTTAATGCCCACTGCGCGAACATCACATGGGATGTCGAATGTGTGGCAAGTCCGTCCGCTGGCAGCGTCATCACGAAGATCGATAACAACACGTTCTCGATTAAGGCGGTCACCGGAGCGGTCTACACCTTCACGTTGATCGTGACCGACACGGTAGGCAACTCCTCCAGCTACACGACGACAGTGACTGGTACTTAACGGGTGGGGTGCGAAAAGAAACGGGCCGAGCTAGTTACTAGCTCGGCCCAATTGCTTGATGAGATCTATTTAAAGAATCCTTCCCTTCTCAAATTTACGCTGGGGCCGCCCGAGCGGCCCAGCGCCCCGTAGGGAGAGGGAAAGGAGCGGGGTGCTCCAGTCCAAGATCATAAACTAAGTACAGCCGCTGATGCAGCCCTAACGAGGATTATCGCAATAATCAGACCCAGCAGAATCTACAGGATGTGGTGGCTTTCTACAAGCTCAATGCCAATATCTTGTGATTTGGGTTCACGGATCTGAACCTGAAATTCTCTTAAGCCTAGGGCCATGACCGCTTATAGGTGGTGCCCGATGTTCGCAAGGCTACATGTCGGATCGCTGTCTATTGGGTTCGTGGCATAGGCGCCTCCGGTCGGGCAAATGGGGACGCGCTTGACATACGTTGGAACGAGGTCTGGCCAGGCCGTGCTCCTGCCCGAAGGCATGCTGTTGGCCATCGCTCATTGGTCCTTTGCTTCGTCGATGTGCCTGAGATTGTAGATGCAGCTGGTGCGAGCGCTCGTCGTGCGAGTGGTGAGGAAGTTGGGGACGGTGATGACTGTAATGATCGAGATGATCAGCACGTCCACCATGATCTCAACCAGCGTGAAGCCCAGTCGCTTCGCATTCGTCCCTTGGCACCGTAGCATTATTGGGCCGGTAATTCCACAGTGTTGCTTCTGCTTGCCCGGTAGTTTGTCGGGGTGGACCTTTGGGTTGTTGCGGCTTGCTTCTCCGGTTCTTTGTGAGTCTTTGTACTATTAACTGTCGAAATCTTGCGATCAGGGAAAAGACCTGTGGGATCTAAACTTCGACAAGGAGCCCGCCAAAATTTCGCCTATTGCTTGCTCGGCGGCGACTTGGAGAAGTTTAGATCTCCGGGTCCCACTCCCCTCCCTTGACGGGAGGGGCCGGGGGTGGGTGATCTCCTTCTGACCAATTTGTAATCTGGAGACAACTTAGTGAGCGGTAACCAGGGTTCGGGTGCGGCATGCCGCGCTGTGCTTCTTGGTGTTCTTTGTGTTTCGCCTTGCAAGTCAAACGGAATCAACTACAAAGGGATTCCGGTCTTCGCTCAAACGAGCTTAACGCGCCGTGCGAGTTCGCTCGTGAGGAGGTTGTCCGGGTCGAATTGGGCTTTGAATCGAGAGAACGTCGCCAGCGCTTCCTCGCCGAGATAGGCACGGACGTCTGCGGGCCTTAGCGTGCTGTCCTTTGCGAAGTAGAAGCGGCCACCGGCCTGGAGGACCAAGTCGTTCATCTGGTGGCAGAGCTGTTGGAGCTTTGGCCAGTTGTTCTTCGTAATCTTGAAGTCCAAAGCCAGCGAGTAGCCATCCACAGCGTGCGAGAACAGGAACTTGTCTGGGCGGTGGCGCTTGAGGACGGCGAGATAGGATTCCAGGCCGGCCGCCTGCTGCATCTTGATCTGCTGGGCAAAGACTCGCTTGGCATGCTCTTTGGGCACGAAAGACTGGTATTGGATGAATCCGTAAGGCAAATAGGCGTTGCGCCAGTTGGGGACGTAATCCAATAAGAAGGAAAACCCAACAAGGCTTTGTGGGTGCGGCTTGCCGTTTCCGAGGATGCGGCCGGATGCGTACTTGGACCAGTTGATAAACTCCATGCCGAGCCGGTTGTTGAATTTCTTGAGAAGGCGCCAGACCATCGACTTCGGCCAGAAGCCCATGATGGTGTCAGGAAGGTCCTGGTGGCTCTGTTCGAGGGTCCTCGGGTGTTCGGAGGGCTCATCGAGGTACCACGCGGCATGGAACGCGCCACGGCCAGCGCCCTTCTCGGAGCCGAAGCAGTCGATCCAGCTCACCATGTAGTCGGCGATGCCCTCGAACTGCTCGAAGATCGCGAATTGCTCGTCCCAGTTCGCCGGCGCCAACGGAAGGACCCTTAGGTCGCCCGAGTGGACCTTCTTCATCTGAATCTTCACTCGAGTAATCATGGCGAGGAGGCCGGCAGAGCTAATAACGGCCCAGAAGGCTTCGTCCTTGGCGGTGAGGATCAGAATCTGGCCTGAAGGGGTTAAGGCTTCCAGTTCCAACACATGCTCGCCAAAGGTGCCAGAGCAGTAGTTGTTCTTGCCGTGGATGTTCATGGCGAGCACGCCGCCGAGAGTCGGGTACATGGTGCCGCTCACGACGGGCGGCCACCAGCCATCCTCGAGGACGTGGCGCCATAGATCTTCGATGGTGACGCCGCATTCGGCCTCGATCACGCCGGTCACCGGATTCCAGTCGAGGATTTGGTTCATGCGCGCGTTGTCGAGGACAATGCATTCACTACCGATGTTGGCGTCGCCATAACTGCGTCCGGCCCCTCTGAGCACCACTTGGCGTTTGAGCGATCGGGCGATTTCAAAGACTTCCCGGGCTTCTTCCAGGGTGCTGGGACGGTACACATAGCCGTCGGCATGTTTGGTAAAGCCGAAGCCAGAGAGGCGGCCAATTCGGTCTGTCTCCAAATGCTTTCGAGTCCTGGTTGCAGCCCAGGCGGCTAAATCTTGAGCTTTTGGAATAGCCATGAGGGGATGGCACGGATGATCGCGAAGGCGACCGCGTGCGTGGGTTTAAGATAGTGCTCTCCGCTGGACTGCGATTTGGCGAGGATGAGGCTGGCTGCGGTTGACGGAGCCATCGCGCCCTTGAGGTGCAGCTTCTCCGTCATCTCAGTTTGGGTTGGGCCAGGTTTGACAGTGACGACGCGGACTCCATAACTGCCTAGTCTGTTTCGGAGCGCTTCCATGTACGTTGTCAATCCGGCTTTGGTCGCGTTGTAGACCGGCTGTCCGGCTCGGCCTCTGTCACCTGCAACGCTGCCGATTGCAACGATGGTGCCGTGCTTGGTGTTTTCGAATCTGGAAGCGGCTTCGTTCATCCAGGCGATGGCGGCGAGGAAATTGACTTCCACCATCGCGCGATCTTTCTCAAAACAGTACTCATGCAAGCCGACTTCTGGCATGACGCCGGCGGCATAGACTACAAGGTCTAGCCCGTTGAGGCGCTGGGTGATCTGTTGGAAAAGTTCGGGCACTGCGTAATAGTTCCTGACATCGTGCTCGACGGGGAGGACGTTGCCTTTGTGCTCTTCAGCCAGTTGCTCCAGCCGGTCAATGCGGCGAGCCACTGCGGCAACCCGGCAACCGCTGCTCGCGAGTTGTCTGGTGATCTCCGCCCCGATGCCCGAGGAGGCGCCGATGACAATGGCGTGTTTGTAGGGTGCCATCGTTAGGCGGAGCCTCTTGGGAGGTAAATGGTAAATGGTAAATGGTAAACGGCCGAAATGGTGGAGCGTGAATCAAAAAAGCGTGTTTCAGGAGCGGAAGCCCGAAGCCCCAATACCGCAATACCGTAACACCCCGATACCGCTGCCCTCACTGTCAGCGCAATCCCTCCAGGAAGGGGATTCGGATGCCACTCATGGCAATCGCGGCGAGGGCTATGAAGCCTACGACGCTGAGGAGAATATGGCGGTCTGAGAACAGCAGGCTCTCAGGCTCGCCGCCCTCATCTCGGGTGAAAGCAACGAGGATATAGCGGCTGACGCCGTAGAAGACCGGAAGCGCTGTGATGACGAGGGCCGGGTAGTGCTGCGCGGTCTTGCTGTCGATCGCGTAGATACCGTACGATATCGCGGCGGTTGTTGCAGCCATGAGCAGCAAGCCGTCGAGGGCTTGGAGTGAGTAGTGGTTGAGGCTTTCTCTTGTCTGTCCCCGCTCTTCGCCCTGCATGATGTATTCCTGTCTACGCTTTCCGTAGCCTAGCATGAGCGCCAGGGCGCCCGTGCAAAAGAGAAGCCAACCTGAGATCGTAACGTGGATGGCGGTCGCGCCGACGATGGCGCGGAGGACGAATCCTAGGCTTATGGCAAAGACGTCCGCCACAGCCGTGTGCTTCATCCCGACGTTGTAAGTGGACTGGAGAATCAGGTAGGAACCGATGAGAAGGGTCGTGGTGAAATTGGCTCCCCAGTAGGAGGTAGCAAGCGAGCCGAACAGGAGTACGGGAATCAAAAAGATTGCTAACCCCGTTGGAACGGCGCCTGATGCGAGCGGACGAAGGCACTTCTTGGGATGCTTGCGATCTCTCTCAATATCGAGTAAATCGTTGATGACGTAGATGGTCGAACTGGCTAGGCACAGGGCGACGAAAGCAAAAAGGGCGGGGATAAGACTTTCGTGTTTTCCAATGCCGCCCGTAAACAGAGGCGCGGCGAAGACCAGGAGGTTCTTGGTCCACTGCTTGGGCCTCATCAGCTTGATCAGTTCTAGCGCCATGGGGCCGTGGGGCCGAGCTGCTTCTAAAGGGATCGATTCTTCCATT
>JANYLD010000385.1 GCA_025363835.1 Armatimonadota bacterium | reverse complement strand
CCCAGAGCCCCAATCCCCTTCCGCCTTCATCCTTCATCCTTCCGCCTTTGCCCCCCTGTCCGCCGTTCAACGGACGCTGTATCTCGAACAGACGCTTACCGCCGCTGGGTCTGAGTTGCAAAGAGCGTAATGGAATGCGTTCAAGGGAGAAAGAAAATATGCTTTACAAGAAAAGAATCGTTTCAGAGGACGTCCCTGTTGAGACCCCGATCGTGACTCCAGTGGCTCAGCCAGTTGTCGAACACACGACAACTGTCGAACGGGACAGCATGGGTGGCGGAACGGCCATTGCCGTCATCCTCGCAGGGCTTATCATCATTGCCCTCGTAGGCTACTTCGCGTGGTATCAGCCGCAAAATACGGTGGTAACCCAGCCCGCGAGCACAACCGTTATAGACCACGAAAACGGCGCTGCTGCTCAGCCCATCGTCACCAACCCGGCGCCAACGACTATCGTGAACCCGCCCGCAGTCAACCCGACTCCTAGCACTACAGTCGTAAACCCGCCGGCCAACAACACGACAGTTGTCAACCCGCCCGCTGGTTCATCCAGCACCACGACGGACAACGGCCAGGGCACCTCGACAACAACGACGAGCAGCACAACGACGACCACTCCAGATAACAACGGCGGATAACGCCGAGCATTAGGTGTCAAGTGTCGAGTCTTGAGAGGCAAAGTGTCCTCTCGAGACTTGGCACTTGGTGCTGGGCCCTCGTTGAGATTTGATCTTTTTGCTCCAGAGCGCTCCCTGACGCTCTTTTGGTCGCTTACACGGTCCTTAACAACAGACTGACTGGGCAATTGGCTCTAATACTTCCCAAAGGGTGAAGCGACAGCAGGTTTCCATCCGTATTGCAATAGGAGCGGGCTTCAGGCGCCGTCGCCAATCGTTGAATCAGACAACTGCGAATGAGCAAGCCGAAAACCAACCCCAGCCTTCTCGCCGCCTACATAGGCGCTGTCGCAACCCTGTTCTCGGCGACTGTTGCGCTCTTGCCCAAACTCGGCTGCGACGGACCGAAGTCCGTGCCGGCTGTTAATCAGAAAGACGCCAACAGTTGGACTCCGCTATTTATGGCGGCAAGGGATGACAAAACGGCCGTGGTGGATGCTCTCCTTGCGCAAGGAGCGGACCCGAACCAGGCGGACAATCACGGCTGGACTCCCCTATTTCAGGCAGCCCGACAGGGAAATGCACGGATGGTTAGAGACCTGGTAGCGAAAGGTGCCGCTGTGGACATCCAGAGCGATATGAAGGAGACCCCGCTCCATCTGGCCGCAGCAAACGGGGACCTGGACACGATCACCGCCATCGCTACCGACAACGACGGCAAAGCTGTTGTCAACGTTAACGCCGAGGATATCCACGGCCTTAGACCGCTTCATTACGCGGCCCGAAAGGGCCACGGGCAAGCGGTCAGGCTCCTTCTTTCTTTGGGAGCTGAAGATTCCAAGAACGACCAAGGGCAAACAGCGATGGATTTAGCTTCAAACAGCGAGGTCAAAGACGCCCTAAAGCAGGCGCAGCCACATACCGGTCGCGGCAATCCTCTGAAGATTAAGATTTTCTAGGTTGCTTTGTAAATCGTAAATCGTAAATCGTAAGTCGCCGGATTCGGATTCGTATCTCCTCAAGGGTCCGTCGATTTACGATTTACGATTTACGACTTACGCGCCCCGCGCTGCCGCGCCCCCATACTAACCAAATGACCGGCAAAACCGTAGCCTCGACTCAAGTGGAGATGTCCGAGGTGATGACTCCAAATGACGCCAACTTCCTGGGCAAGGTCTTCGGCGGCTCCATCCTCTCCAAGGTCGACCTTTGCGCTTATGTGACCGCATCGCGATTCTCGGGGGAGATCTGCGTCACCGCGAGCATCGACCGGGTTGATTTTCATGAGCCGATCGAAGTCGGTGAAGTGGTCAGCCTGACCGGTGTGGTCAGCTACGTCGGGAGAACTAGTGTTGAAGTGACCATCGAGGTGCACGCGGAGAACATCTTCAAGCACACTCGGCGCCACACGAACACCGCTCGCATTACGACTGTCGCCCTTAAGGAAGGGAAGCCTGTTGAAGTTCCGCGACTCATCTGCGAAACCTGTAGCGAGAAGATTCGATTCCTGGAAGGGAAGCTTCGCCGGGAAATGCGGTCCCAGCACAAAGCTGATTTTGAATCGGTTACGGAGAAGCTGCACCAGTCCAGTGAAGCGGAGCTCGATGACATGATGAATTCTTAGCGGTTGTCCGAGCTTTGAGAAACGCCGAGAGAGTCCACATACTCGTTTAGATGTCTAAGCCTGCGGCACAGGACGTGAGCGATGTTGCTCATTATCGTAAAGCCGATCGAGGGATTGATGTCGATAATTCCGCGAAGAGCGTCCATAGGGATGACCGCGGCCACCACTTTGGAGGTAGAAACAACGGTGGCTGAACGAGGCTGAGAGTCGATAAGGGAGATTTCGCCAATGACGCTTCCGGGCCCGAATTCCGCGATCACATTACCGTTCGTCGCACGGATACAGGCGGTCCCATCCAACAAAACGAACAGGTCAGAATCTTCGCCTAACCGTTTGACGATGACTTCATGGGTCTCATAATCCCGCTTCAGAGCCAGTGCTGAAATGGTTGCAATGACGCTTCCAGGCAGACCATGGAACACGTAGTTTCTGGCAAGCGCTTTTTGAAGGCTCAGGTCTTCTTTGAGAACCATAAAATCCACTTTACATTGTAGTGGATACAAGTAGTCTGCAAAGATGCTGACGGAGGTTGATCAGGACTTTGCGTCCAGGAACGATGGCTTGAGAAATTTGCGCATCGCACGAAGCTCGTCCATATTTCGTATGGAGAGCATAGACAAAAGCTCTTCTCCACGCGGCGTCAGGTAGACCTCAACACGTCTTCTATCGATCAGGCTCGGCTTGCGGCTGACCAATCCTGCAGCCTCGCAGCGATCAACCAGACCGACTACGGTCTGGTGCTTTAACTGAAGGAAGTCGGCAATCTGGCGCAGGTTTGCAAAATCCTGGCCCGGCTGACCTTTGATGCCTAAAAGCAATTGGTGTTGCTGCGGCGTCAGACCGACGGCTCGAGATCCCTCCTCGGAGAAGCGGAGGAACTGCCGCAAGGCTCTCCGGAAGGAGGCCAAGGACTCAAAGTCGCTTTTACTTAGCTCCGGAACTGTGTTTGACTTTCGCTGCATGGTAATTTACGTTTCTATATCGTGATACGAATCACGGCATCCACGGTTGCTAGGATCTGCATTGGCTCCTTTCTGATCCGAATTGCGGGTGCAGTAGTGGGAATTCCGTCGCTCACTCCTAAGCTTATTGCATCGTAGCAGGAGACATCTTTTCCATGCTGTCGCATTTTTTCGTGTCATTGCTCCAGATACCTATGTATTGGCTTCAAGAACGCCTGGGGACGTGGCTATAGTTGCGATTTGAATCGCTCATCCAAAGAATGAAACACGGAGCTTCCAAACTCTAACAGTTGATGGACGAGGACAACCCTCGTGGGATATGCTCCATTTGATGGAACCCGCCAAGAGAGCAGCGGAGCTTCGTCGAGAGATCGAGCGCAATAACCATCTCTATTACGTTCTGGATCAGCCTCAAATAAGCGACACCGAATGGGATCGCATGTTTCGAGAGCTGCAAGAAATCGAGACCGCTCACCCGGAACTGCGGACACCTGACAGCCCCACCAACCGCGTCGGCGCGAAGCCACTGAGCAAATTCGAGCAGCATCGGCACTTGGTGCCCATGCTTTCGCTGGACAACTCTTTCTCGGAAGCCGAGCTTCGGTCCTTCGACGAGCGAGTAAAGAAGGGCTTGGGCGTGACGGGTGACATCGAATATCACGCAGAGTTAAAGTTCGACGGCGGCTCTATCTCTCTAACCTATATCGATGGGTTGCTGGAGGTCGCGACGACAAGGGGCGATGGAGTTGTTGGCGAGAACGTGACTCCGAATGCGAAGACGGTTCGTGGCATACCGCTTCGGCTCCAAAAACCGCTTCCGGGCACCATCGAGGTGCGGGGTGAAGTGGTCATGTTTAAGGAGCACTTCAAATGGATCAACGAGAAACGAGCAGCCCGAGGCGAACAGGTCTTTGCCAACCCTCGGAGCGCCGCTTCCGGGGGGCTGCGCCAGTTGGACAGCAAGCTAACCGCGGAGCGAAAACTCAACTTTTTTGCTTACGGACTTGGAGCGGTTCGACTCGAAAGGGGCACACGACCGGGATCGGAAGTCTCTACCGACGAGGGACATGAAGGGAGCCCCATAGAAGGCCTGCCAAATACCCAAAACGGCCTTCTACAATTCCTGAAGCAACAAGGCTTTGCCGTTCACCCTGACCACGCTGTTCTCCCAGGCATCGAAGATGTGGTGAAGTACGTGGAAGTTGCGAGATCGAAGCGTGCCTCACTTCCGTTCCTGATCGACGGGGCGGTCTTCAAGGTCAACCGCCTCGATCAACAGGAGGAGCTCGGCTTTTCCAACCGCGGCCCGCGGTGGGCCATTGCCTTCAAATACCCAGCCGAGCAAACGTTTACCAAACTCAACGCAGTGCTGCTCCAAGTGGGCCGTACAGGAGTCGTGACCCCCGTTGCAGATCTTGAGCCCGTTCAGATCAGCGGCGTGACCGTCACCCGTGCCACCCTTCACAATTGGGAGGACATCGGGCGAAAAGATGTGCGTGTCGGCGACACTGTCATCGTCCAACGAGCGGGAGACGTCATCCCGGAGGTGGTCGGGCCGGTACTTGACAAGCGGATCGGAGACCCGCCCCTACCGGTAGAGCCAACGCACTGCCCAGAGTGCGGCGCCGAGCTCATCAGAAGCCCCGGCGAAGTCGCTATCAAATGCCCCAACCGCCATTGCCCCGCCCAAGTCGCCGCCAAACTCGGCCACTGGGCCAGCCGCGGGGCGATGGATATCGAAAAACTTGGCTGGAAGACCATCGAGCGCTTCCTGGAACTCGGACTCCTTACTGACATCCCCAGCATCTACCGCCTCAAAGACCGCCGCCAGGAGATGCTGGAACTCGACCGCATGGGAGATCTCAGTGTCGACAATCTTCTTCAGGGAATCGAAGAAAGCAAGCATAAGCCTCTCGACCGATTCATTTTTGGCCTAGGCATCCGATTCATCGGCGACCGTGGAGCTCAAGATCTCGCCCGTGAGTTCAAGTCTTTGCAGGCGTTTCGAGAAGCGACTTACGAAAAGCTAGAAAAGATTCCCGATGTGGGTCCTCGAACCGCAAGCGAACTGAGCCTTTGGCTGGAAGAGGAAGCCAATCAGAAGATGATTTCCGAGCTTCAGGAGCTTGGAGTAAAGCCGGTTGAACCTGACAAGCCCGTTAGCGATGTCTTTGAAGGCAAGACGTTTGTGTTCACGGGAAGTCTCGACAAGTTCACCAGAGAGGACGCGGAGCGCTTAGTAGACAAACTGGGCGGTAAAGCCGCCGGCAGCGTGAGCAAGAACACGAGCTACGTCGTGGCGGGTCCTGGCGCCGGATCCAAGTTGGCAAAGGCCGAGCAACTTGGTGTTCACGTTCTGGATGAGGACGCGTTTCTGGAGATGGTGCCACCAGAGTTAAGTGCAACCTTACAGGGCAAGTGATGGCTGAGTCTTTGCCAAACCATCGTTCGTGGACTAACCGAGAAGTATGTTGGACCGAGACCACGGAAGAGGCATGAAGCAAGTCCGTGGTTGCTTTCAAATTAACATTCCTCCTGGACGCTTTGACTTGGAACTGTGTGTTTCAAGCGGGCAAATGTTTCGTTGGAAAAAACTACCTGACGATGGCTGGGTTGGAATTGAAGGAGACCATTGGTATCGGGCACGAATCGGAGACGCTTCCATCGAGATTGAGTCGAACGCAGGACCCGAAGCTTTCCAAACCCTTTTCCGGCTTGACGAGGACGCTGAGAGCATAGAGCGGGAAATTTTAGCTAGGGCCCCTGAGTTGCAGCCCTATATGACTGCGCTGCAAGGCTTGAGGGTGACCCACCAAAGCGACCCGGTAGAAACCTTCTTCAGTTTCCTCTGCACCCCAAACAACAACATCAAGCGCATTACCCAAATGGTGGGGAAGCTATCCGCTTACGGCCCTGAGATTGGTGAAGTGGAAGGCATAAGACTGAACCGGTTCCCAGAGCCAGAAATCATCGCTGCGATCCCCGAGGAGGAGTTGCGGAAAGCCGCCTTTGGCTACCGTGCTCGAACCATCCCTCATCTTGCGCAACAGCTTCTTCAACGAGGCGGCAGGGAATGGCTCAACCAATTAAAGACTGCTTCCTACAAGGAAGCGCATAACGAGTTGAAAGCGATGATCGGCATTGGTCCCAAGTTAGCCGACTGCATCGCCCTCTTCGGCCTCCACCACGACGAAGCGGTCCCGGTGGACACCCACATCTGGCAAGCCATGGTCCGCCTTTACTTTCCCGAATGGAAAGACAAAGCGCTCACCGAGCAACGCTACTACCAGTCCGCTGACTTCTTCCGAAGCCGGCTAGGAACTCATGCCGGATGGGCACACCAGTATCTGTTCTACGACAACGTGATCAATTGGCGGTCGAGGCAGGGCTCCTAGGGACTGTCGCTGCGCGACGCAGATGCCTGCATCCTTCGCTTGAAGATCATTTCATAGGAATAAGTTGGGCTCGTTTCGCTTCCGTCGCTTGCCCGACGTGCCGAGATCAGTTCCCAGCCCGCCTGGCCCAGATCGTTTGTCTGGCCGGTAAATGCCGTGTCCGGCACGTCTGCGATTTTGTATTCCCACCGTTCCGGTGAGATCTTCGGTATCGATCCGAAGGCTTGCCATGCCAGCAGCCCCAGAATCCCAAGTCCGATTACGATGAGAAAATTGACCCTCGAAGACATGCCGAACCATACCCAGACGCGAAACCCGGGAACCCACAGAGGTCGCGCAATCGGAAAGAAAACGAGAATAGCCCGATCCACACCTGTGCGGATCGGGCTGTTCTAACAACGTCCCTCATCTGCCGACTTCTTAGGTTAGCTGACCTTCTTGAAGTAGTAATACTTGCTGCCGTGCTTGGTCGTCGTGTAACGGCGATATGTGTGGCCATTGCGAGTGAACGAGCGTCGGCTGAACATCTGGGCTCGAGCTCGGTCTGTTCGGCTCTGGCTCTTGCGGTCCTGCTCATATCTATTGGCTGAGTAGAGCGCGCCGCCGACCCCAATCAAGGTGAGAGTGGAGTTCTTGTTCAAAACGCCTAGAGCACCGAGGCCGGCACTCGCATATGCGGCGTTACGCCAATTGTTCTTGTTCTTCTGCTGGTGGCTGGACGATTGGGCCGATGCCACCGTCGGAGCCGCTATAAGACCACCGACCATCGAAACTGCCAACACACTCGAAATCAATACTTTTAATGTCATACCGAGCGTATGGCTGCTTCAGGTAACTACTTCGTTCCAATAGGCCCACCATCGGTGATCGGGTGGCGGGTCGCGGATCTCGGATGTCGGATCCCGGATCGCGGATCTGGGATCGTGCGTAGGGGTAAACGGGCGGAGGGGCCGTGACCCGTGACCCGCCCCCTCAACCCCGTGCTGCTAACGTTAGCTGCGCTTGAAGTAGTAATACTTCTGGCCGTGTCGATAGGTGGTGTATCGGCGGTAGACGTGGCCGTTCCGCCTGAATGAGTTGCGGCTGAAGTAGTAAGCGCGCTGCCGGTCCATCGCGCTCTGGCTCTTGCGGTCCTGCTCGTAGCGGTTCGCCGAATATAGAGCGCCGCCAACGCCAAGCCAGGTCAAGGTGGAGTTGTGATTCAGGACACCTAGAAGACCTAGGCCGGCTCCAGCATAGGCTCCGTTTCGCCACTGGTTCTTTGTCTGCTGCCTGTGCCGCGAAGCGTAGGATTGTGCCGAAGCGGTTGACGGAGCAGCCAAGAGGCCTCCGGCCATCAGCAGGGCCATCATTGCTGCGATTAATCCATTGAGTTTCATGTGTGCAAGTCTCCTTTCTGCAAGGCAACATTGAAGCTGCCGATTCACATCCGACGGTCACGTCGCGGATATCACTAGCTCTATTGACGCTTTGGGAGCTTTCCTATTTCCCCGCCCCTGTCCGTGTTTTAGCCCCATGTTTTGAACAAACCACCAGATCTCTGTCACTAAGCGGTGAGCCGCGTACGTGTGGCTCACAGGAGTGCTTATGTTTAAGAAAATCGCCTTACTGGCGGGAATTCTGGCCATGGTTGTTGGTTGTTCCGGGGGTTATGGAGACGAAAACGCTCCTTCTGGAGCAACGGCAGCGACCAGCGCCCACGCTAAATTAGATTCAGCCGCGCCGATAGCAGCTGACGATCCGATCCTGGCCTCGAACCCAAACAAGCAGCCGTCAACGCCGACGTCTGTCGCCAACCGGCTTGTAGTTCGAGCGGCGAGTCTCCAAGTAAGAGTACAGAGCATCGACGACTCGGAAAAGAAGGTGGACGCCGCGATCAAGAGCGCAGGCGGATACCTCGAAACGGTCTCAAGTGACGACCTCGCCAGTTCCAACGCCACGCTCACCATCCAGGCCAAAGTCCCTGTCGATAAGTTCGACGACACAATCGCCAAGCTAGAAAGCCTCGGCACAAGATTGTCAAAGACTGTCTCCATGCAAGACGTCACCGACCCCGTGTTGGGTCTCAACGCGAAGATCAAGCAGCTTCGAAGTGAAGAACAGAGCCCGCGGAAGGACAACCAGGGAATTAATCTAAGGGCGGAGTTGGCAGTCGCTCAAGCCGAGCGGGACGCGCAAGCCAAAGCCGCCGCCTTCGCGACTGTAAACTTGAACCTGAAGCAAGGCGCC
Source organism: Armatimonadota bacterium (assembly GCA_025363835.1). Lineage (GTDB taxonomy): Bacteria > Armatimonadota > Fimbriimonadia > Fimbriimonadales > Fimbriimonadaceae > JANYLD01. The sequence continues at coordinate 5,073 of JANYLD010000385.1, read as the reverse complement.
GTAGCCGGCAACTTGCACGATCCAAGTTGGTTGACCCAAGCGCTCGGGTCGGCTTCTAACTCAGCCGGAGAAGCGTTCCGAATAGTAGCCACCGTTTTCCTGTGGCTCCTCTTCTTCAGCCCCTTCTATGTGCCTGTGGGCATAGCGGCCTGGCTCCTTAGAAAGGCCCACCGCCGTAAACTAGCAGGCGCAAGCTAACCATTTGGGAGTGCATTTGGGAGTGCGCGAGCTTGCTCGCGCCTTCAACTTCGCAGCTCGCTGCGATGCCAAGGTAGGACCGGCCCCGTCCAGTCCTACCGCGTTGCGCAAGCTCGGCAAAGAACCGTCAAACTAACCGCGAACGGACTATGGAGCGACTCACTACTACTTGTTGCGTTGTTGGCGGGGGACCTGCCGGCATGATGCTAAGTTACTTGCTCGCCCGCTCCGGGGTCTCCGTCATCCTCCTAGAAAAGCACCCAGACTTCTTTAGAGACTTCCGGGGCGACACGATTCATCCTTCCACCCTCGACATTCTTTTCGAGCTCAATCTGCTTGACGAATTCCTCGCCTTGCCTCATGACGAGATTGATTTCGTCCGCTTGAACGTCGACCGCAAACTGTATCCGGTTGCAGACCTGAGCCACCTTAAGACCAAGTGCAAATTCGTCGCCCTCATTCCCCAATGGGACTTCCTGAACTTCATGGCGACTCGTGCCAAGAAATTTCCCGAATTCAATCTTCTCCTGCAGACCGAGGCAACGGACCTTTTGTTTGAGGGCGATCGGGTGGTAGGAGTCAAAGCATCTTCACGTAACGGGGAAGTGGAGATTCGCGCCGATCTTGTGGTCGGCACAGACGGCCGCCACTCGCTCATCAGAGACAAAGCTGGTCTCAAGAGCAAATCTTTCGGAGTGCCGATCGACGTTCTCTGGATGCGGATTCCAAGGCCTCCAAACCCGCCCGAAAACAATCTTGCCTATATCACCCAAGGCCTGTTCATGGTCCTAATCGAGAGGAAAGACTACTACCAGACCGCCTATCTCATTCCCAAGGGCGAGTTCAAGCAAATCCAAGAGGGTGGCCTGGAGGCGTTCCGAGCCAAAATTGTCGGCATCGCGCCGTTCCTAACGCCGACGATAGGCGAAATCGACTCCTGGGACAAAGTCAAGCTGCTCACCGTCGTCATCGACCGCCTCCAAAAATGGCACCGCCCCGGCCTGCTTTGCATCGGAGATGCCGCCCACGCCATGTCCCCCGCGGGCGGAGTCGGAATCAACCTCGCCATCCAAGACGCTGTTGCGACCGCCAACGCCCTCGCACACAAACTTCGTGAACAGACCAGCACCGAGCAAGATCTGGCTGCTATTCAAGAGCGCCGGCTGAAGCCAACGAAGACCATTCAAGCCATGCAAGTCCTAGTCCACCAACAACTCATCAATACAAACCCGAGCAGCACCAAACGGCTCGCGTTCCTTCTCTCAGTCGTCCGCTTCTTCCCGTTTGTCCGCCATTACATCGCCAAGTTCATCGGCGTCGGACCTTTGCCTGAGCATGTCCGAACGGCACCTCCATAAGGCACACTCGTTGCGTGCGCGAATATGACCGAATCCGCGAGCTAAAACATCCTCTCACGAGAGAGTGTCTGGCTCCGCTAAGTCCAAACTGCCGAGTTGTCCAGACTAGAGTCAGGCTCAGCGACAAGGAGTATGAAAGTGTCGCGAAGCTAATGGAACAGCACCCCGAGGTGCCATTTCGAATCTATGCGCACGACCCCGAAGTCAACAACCTCGAGTTTCTTCGCTTCTTTCCCAACTTAACAAAGTTCACTGCGAATCTCTATTTTCTGGAAAGTCACAGCGGCCTCCGGCATCTGCGGTCCGATGCCCTTGAACTAGGCCTAAGCGAAACCAAGCGACCCTTGGACTTAGAGGTTCTCGACCACTTTACAAACCTCCAGACGCTGTACCTTTCCGGCGACCACCGGCATCCTGAAGTCTTGGGGAAACTTACGAGCTTGCGAAAGCTGGCCATAGCCTCGTCGAAGCTACGAGATCTGACCTCTCTCAAAAGTCTATCGAATCTAAGAATCCTCGAGCTCAGGCTGGGATCAGCACTTGATTTGAGCCCCCTTCCCGAAATCGGAAAGATTGGCTACCTGGAAATATGGATGATGAGGGGTCTTGAAGACCTGTCACCGATCGGGCAGATGAGAACCTTGCGATATCTCTTTCTCCAGGACTTACCGCAAGTGAAGCATCTTCCGACCATGGACGCTCTGGGTGAGCTTCAGAGAGTCCACATCGAGCACCTGCGCGGCCTGGATTCGATTGCAGAGTTGGCTAAGGCGCCTGCTTTGAAGGAAGTGCTCCTTGTTAATATGCGGCAGATGAGTGCCGACAAGATGCGGCCACTGCTTGGCCATCCATCGCTCCGGTCTATTTTCGTGGGCACAGGAAGCCTAAAAAGAAACGAGGAGATAAAGAGAATGTTCGGTCTCCTCGAGACCGAACGTCCCGACATGGACGCTCTCCTGGCCGACTAGCAAATATGGGCCGAAGGAAAACCTTCGGCCCAACTTCCGCGATCCGAGATCCGAGATCCGAGATCCTCAGGCGTCCGCGTACAGATAGAACTCGAAAGGATGCGGTCGTAGGTCGACGGCGTCGCACTCGTGAACGAGCTTATAGGAGACGTAGGTGTCGATAAGGTCTTTCGTGAAGACATCGCCCTTCAATAGGAACTCGTTGTCTTCCATGAGAGCCTGCAAGGTCGCCCGCAACGAGCCCGGCGTCGTCGCAATGCCCACGCGTTCCAGGGGCGGCAATTCATAAAGGTCCTTGTCGAGCGGCTTGGGTGGCTCAATCCGATTCTGGATACCATCGATTCCGGCCATTAGCAAAGCAGAGAAGGCAAGGTAAGGGTTGGCCATGGGATCTGGGGCCCGGAACTCGATTCGCTTCGCTTTTGGCGACTTGCTGACCATCGGAATTCGGATACAGGCCGATCGATTGCGCTGGGAGTACATGAGGTTGATTGGCGCCTCATAGCCCGGCACCAACCGGCGGTAGGAGTTGGTCGTCGGAGCGCAGAACGCAAGCAAAGCAGGCGCGTGCTTCAGGAGGCCGCCGATGTACCAGCGAGAGAGGTCGCTTAGGCCCGCGTAGCCAATCTCGTCGTACATCTGGGTTTCGCCGTTCTTCCAGATCGACTGGTGGACGTGCATGCCGCTGCCGTTGTCTCCAAAGAGCGGCTTGGGCATAAAGGTGGCGATCAAGTCGTTGATATACGCTACGTTTTTGACCACGTACTTGTACTTCATCAACTTGTCGGCCATGGTCTTGAGCGTGTCGAACTTCATGTCGATCTCGCACTGGGCGACCGCGACTTCGTGGTGCTGCATCTCAACCTCGATGCCGATGTCCATCATGCGGAGCACCATCTCAGATCGCACGTCCTGCAGCTTGTCCACAGGCGCCGTCGGGTAGTAGCCGCCCTTGGGCTTGATCGTGAAGCCGGCCGAGGTGTCCTCGCCGCTTGTCCAGTGCGCTTCAACGCTGTCTAACTTGTAGAAGGAGCCCTGGGGCTGATTGTCGAAAAGGATCTTGTCGAATAAAAAGAACTCGGCTTCCGGCCCAAAGTAGCAAGTGTCGCCGATGCCGCTCGAGCGCAGATACTGCTCAGCCTTGCTCGCCACGTAGCGAGGGTCGCGAGAGTAGCGCTGGCGGGTCAAAGGGTCTTCCACGTCGCAGATCACCACTGCAGTGGGGGCGGCGGTGAATGGGGTCATGAACATCGTCGCCGGATCGGGCATGAGGAGCATGTCGGACTCGTTGATCGACTGGAAGCCTCGAATGCTGGAGCCGTCGAAGGGAAGGCCGTCTACGAACGAATCCTCCGTAAAGTGGGTGGCCGGCAAACTGAAGTGCTGCCAGGTGCCGAGCAGGTCGGTGAACCGGATGTCCACGATCTGCGCTCCGTTGTCTCGGATGAATCGGATCGCTTCCTGCGGGCTGGTCCCATCGTATGTGTTAACTCTCATGGCTTGGATCTCTTCAACGGCACTCATTTTAGGCTCATCTCCTTGGGTGGTTCTCGATTTTCTACGTGGCCGGGGCATGCCGCTGCCGGGCATGCGAGACAGGTTTGGGTACCGGAAAGGGCTGTTTCCCGGTGTGAACGATTGAGAAAACGCCCGGCCACGCTGCTGGGCGGCTGGTGCTATTATCGCCCCTGGTTAAGGCAATTGAATAGGGGAAAAGGACCAATTGCGGATAGTTTGACAGTGCGCGGAATCCTCCGTCCGCCCCGCCCCGTCTAGAGTCATAACATAGTGCCCACTCTGGTGGAAAACAGCGGTGGAAAACCCGTTTGAAAGGTCGCTTTCCGGCGTTGTGAACCGTTGTGTTCGTTGTGCCGTTGTGGTGAAAGACTGGGGCACTTAGCGAGAACCGCAAGCGAACCGAGAGCCTAAAGCCAATATGGTCGAAATAAAGCCCGTTGCTTCAATGGCGCTATTCCTGCTTTTTTGCGCTTTCGCTCCCTCTGCTGAGCCGCATCAATTGGCGTCTTGGAAGATCGTCTCGCAGAAGGACAAGAGTGGTCGACTGGAACTCGTAGTGGGCGGCAAAGCCTCCGGAATCTTCGTCAATTTCGACGATGAAGGGAGCGACACACCTACCGTGAAAGCTTTCAAGACGAAATCCGGAGCAATCTATGGATCGACGCTGCAACTTCTGGACGGCGCCGCCCTTTGGACCGAAGTGGAAGGCTTCGCTCTGTACAAGGGGAAATTCTCCAGGTTTCCAGACAAGGAATTGGTTCAACGTGCCGGGGAGTATGGTCTTTTCCTTCCTGTGCTCGTTGGCCAAATGGAGCCGCAAATGTCGGGATGCGGGCGCGCGACCCTGTATTGCCTCGGCAGTGCAGTTGACATCGGTTGGGTGCGGCGAGCCAAGTTAAGCAAGAACGGAACGGTTACGGGGTGGTACCCCGTGGTTGGAGGCAAACCCTATCAGGGCGAGCTTGAAGGAGACGAGTCTCCATCAGAAACACCGAGTGCTACCGTGATCTTCACGAAGCGCTACTTTAAAT
>JANYLD010000379.1 GCA_025363835.1 Armatimonadota bacterium | reverse complement strand
CTCAACCCGCCCCACCGGGTTGAGGGTTTTCCGATTTGTTGACCGGCTTTCATCATCAAAACGATTCTTGACCCTCACCGTCCCGATCCATCCCTCAACCCGCCCTACCGGGTTGAGGGTACAGAATCGTCGCGAAAACGAGCGTCGAGCTAGAAATCGGAAAACCCTCAACCCGGTGGGGCGGGTTGAGGGATGGAGATCGGCGATCATTGACGCCGTCCCATCCCTCCAGCCATTTACCATTTACCATTTACCATTTACCGCACCGCAAGGCGGTGCGAAATAAAGCGCCACAGCAGGACACGGTTCATCGTTGCTTTCCTCAGCCCAGCGCTTCTGGTCTACACCGGCTTCGTCCTCCTGCCTCTCATCCAAGCCTTCCAGCTCTCTCTTTATCGCTGGCGCGGGGTCTCTCAGAACCGGAAGTTTGTCGGGCTCGAGAACTACGGAAAGCTCATCCACGACGACGTCTTCTACAAGGCCCTCGAACATAACCTCTGGCTCCTCGTCGTCGGCGGCGCCGCCATCTTCGCGCTCGGGCTAGCAATTGCGAGCGCGATGCAGAAGGAGAGCCGCCTCGTCAAAGCGACGCGCGCGGTGGTGCTCTTCCCGCAGGTCATTTCCCTCGTTGTGGTCGCCATCCTCTGGATGTTCATGTACAACCCCGAATTTGGCCTCGTGAACTCCACCTTAAACATTGCCCACCTCCCTAAGCTCGCCCACGCTTGGCTGGGCGAGTCCGCGACCGCGCTGCCTGCGGTCACCATCGCCTTTCTCTGGTACACGGTCGGCTTCTACGTGATGCTTTTCGCAGCCGGAATGAAGAGCATTCCGGAAGAGGTGATCGAAGCGGCAGAGTTGGACGGGTCGCGCGGATTCCACAAGTTCCGGATGATCACTTGGCCCATGCTGTGGTCGGTCAAACGGGTGGCTGCCGTTTACGTGGTGGTGAACGTGATGAACGTCTTTGCTCTCGTCTTCCTCATGACCCAAGGCGGGCCAGACCGGCACACGGAGGTCATGCTCACCTACCTTTACGAGCAGGCGTTTAGCAACAACCAATTCGGCTATGCGGCGGCGCTGGCGGTGGCGAACTTCATCGTCGCCATGCTCCTCAGCCTGGCCATCCTCGCCTGGTTCCGTAAGGACCCCCAGGAGGCTCGGCGATGAGGCGTTTCTTCGGCACCACCGGCCTTCTTCTCTTTGCGGCAACGGTTGTCGTTCCCCTCGTTTGGGTTCTCATCACGTCGCTGAAAACCGGAACGGAGATCTTCGCTTCACCCTGGTCGCTGCCCAAAGACCCTCAGTGGCAGAACTACTCCAACGCCTGGCACGAGGGCGGCATCAGCCACTACTTTATCAATTCGGTCATTGTCACCGTCGCTACTCTAGTCTTCCTCCTCCCGATCGGCGCGATGGCAGCCTACGTCTTCGCCCGCTACCCATTCCGAGGCTCGAAGACATTGTTCGCCACCTTCATGGGCGGCATGATGTTCCCCAACTTCCTCGTCATCGTCCCCTTGTTTTTCCTCCTTAAGAGCCTGACCATTCTCGACACCAAGGAGGGCTTGGTAGTCGTCTATGTCGCCTACTCCCTCTCTTTCACCGTCTTCGTCCTCTCCGGCTTCTTCCAGTCCCTCCCGGGGGAGCTCGCCGAGGCAGCCATGATGGACGGCTGCGGGCACGCGCGCACGTTCTGGAAAGTCATGCTCCCGCTTGCTAAGCCAGGCTTGTTGGTGGTCGGCATTTTCAACGCGATCGGCCTTTGGAACGAGTACAGCCTTGCGCTGGTGCTCGTCTCCAGCGAGGAAAACCGAACCCTCCCTCTCGGCATCGCCAACCTGATGATCGTGCAGCACTACCAGTCCGACTGGGGCGCCCTCTTCGCCGGCCTCGTCATCGTCATGCTTCCCGTCATGGCCGTCTACGCCGTCTTTAAAGACAAGATTCACGAAACCATGCTCGCCGGCGCCATAAAATCGCCGCCGATCCCCCAGCCCCTCCACGGGGCTGGGGGTCATCCGGAATTGGCGTCTGATCTTGGAC
>JANYLD010000331.1 GCA_025363835.1 Armatimonadota bacterium | reverse complement strand
GCCGACCGCCTGAGCTGGATCCCCCTTCACGAGTTCCGCCACGACCCCGTCCACCAGCGCGACTACATGGTCAAAGCCAATTGGGCTCTCTATCTCGACAATTATCTGGAAGGCTTCCATATCCCGTTCATCCACGCCTCCCTCACCGCTGTCCTCGACTACGGCAACTACCACGTCGAACTCTTCCCGTGGGGCACCCTCCAACTCGCGGAGGCCAACAGTGGAGACTTGTGCTTCGACCTCCCCGCATCCTCGCCGGACTACGGAAAGAGAATCGCCGCCTACTACTATTGGCTGTTTCCCAACACGATGTTCAACTTCTACCCCTGGGGCTGCTCCATCAACGTCCTCCGACCCCTCGCCCCTGACCTCACCAAAGTGACCTTCATCCCCTACGTCTGGAAAGAGTCCCTCCGAGACGGCGGCGCCGGCTCCCAACTAGACCGCGTGGAGCGAGAAGACGAAAGCGTGGTCGAGCTAGTCCAACGCGGCGTCTGCTCCCGCTTTTACGACCGCGGCCGCTACTCGGTAGCCCGCGAACAGGGCGTCCACCACTTCCACCGCCTCATCGCGAACGCTCTGGCATGACACCCATGTAGCATTCCTGTAGCACACATGTAGCATCGCTTTCCTCGGCGATGTTTCTCGCTAACAATCTCTACGGCGCTCTCAGGCCCAAAGCAACCTCGAATCGCTCGCGAACAACATCGCCTGGGAAGAGACATCGCAAAGCGCAGGACAACCCCTCGAACACCGCCGGAGGGATTTGAAAGAGTAACCGGGGTCGAGCGATTTCACCGCCATAGCCCCGGACAAGTGGCTGCTCCAGAAACCTACCCAGGAGGGGCACGGCGCGATTGATGGGAGAGCGAATGGTTGCGTTCGATATTGCCACCCCGAATCAACGGGCTTAATTGAACGCAAATGACGCTTCGTCCGTGCCAAGCCAACCAACCTGCCTGAGCTTAGCGAGGACAGCCGCTCCAACTCCAAAAACGACGCAGGCGCCGTAACCGGCCTGAAAGGCCCGTGCCAAAGCCAGAACGTGAAGAGCCGCTTGGGTGGCCAACCCAAACGAAAGTGCAGACACAAAAGCGCACGCAGCCAGAATCATCGCCCACTTGAAATAGATCTTGTGCGTCCACAGGACCGCAATGACGATCAGCCAAAGAGTCAGCAACAGTACAGGAACAGCCCCTTGGTCGAGAAGCTGCGCAAACGCGACGTCCAGTGGCAGCGATTCCTGACATGCAACAAGTGCGACACCCGCAAACAACAGACCGAGGATCGCGCCCAACCAAACCGGCAAACTCTTCGGCCGCCAAAGAAGCAAGCCCGCAAGCCCAGCGCCAACCAACGTCTCCCCAGCCGACGACAACGCCGAGAGTCCAAGCGGCAGCATGGCGTTTAGATAGCGAGTCAGGCCTCCGACGTCGCGTCCATAGCTGTGAAAGGCAAAAACCAGCGGTCCGGCAAACCAGCGCGCCACCATCATCAGCGCCACAATGCTGGCTGACGAAACATAAACCCACCAAGGCATTCGCTTCAGGCCTTGAGTCGGCCAGACAACGATCGCGGCCAAAGGAAAGGCCATCAGCCCACTCTCCTTAAATCCAATCGCAGCTGCGGCACAAAGAAGCGAAAGCACCCATCGATTTTTCACAGCGAGAATCAAGGCGCCAACCACGAAAATGTTCGCAAATAGATCTGGCTGATCTTTCCAACCTTGGATAATCATCAAATCGGCGTTGTTGACTCGTGGCAAATCGCTCAGCGGGCAAATCCAATGGAACCAAGCGGCAGGGAAGTCGAAGAGCGCCATTCCAACCAGCGCCAAGAACCTGTTCTTCGTCAGCAACCACAGAAAGTAGAGCAGTAAGATGTTGAAAAATACGCTCAGGATCAGCGAAAACCGCATCCAATTGAAGCTTCGATCCTCCCCGAACAGGTGCGCCTCCAGCCACCATGCCTGCATCGAAAGTGGCCTCCAATAAGCTCCAACCCACGCGTCTCCCCGCCAGGGCTCATGCCACCAGTTGAACGTGCTCCAAAACGTCGGCTTGCTCTCCAATGCGGGATAAAGCATGTGGTAATCCACATCGACTTTCTGCAGTTGGAGGATGTCGACTTTAGGGTTCTCGGTGTTGAGATAGCGGCTCCCGGCCCCCATCCAAATGCTGATCGCAATGCAGAGGAGAACGGCGATCCCGTACAAAGCCGCTGAATGCGCGGCCGTTAGAGCAACCGCCGCCCTCGAATGAACAAAACTCGACCGAAATCCACTAGTCCCAACAGCCATGCCAACGTGCCCCGGAACTTGGCGAGGGACGGACCAGGCCCGAAGGATTGCAATTACCACACCATTACGCTGTGGCGTTTGCAAGTTCATGTTAACACGGAGTTGAGTCCCGTGTTAAGAAATTTCCTGTTTGGCTTCCAAATCGTCGCATCAGCCCGAAAATCTTAGGTGGCCCCCCCAGCCGAAGGTAAAGTGCCGACCAATGAGCGTAGTTCAAGTGATCCCTCTTGGCGGCGTGGGGGAGATCGGCAAGAACTGCACGGTGATCCGCCAAGGCGACGACATGGTCGTCATCGACTGTGGGCTTTCTTTCCCAACGGAAGAAATGCTCGGCGTGGACATCGTCATCCCCGATTTCACCTACCTGCTAGAGAACAAAGACAAAATCCGAGGGCTGTTCCTCACCCATGCCCACGAAGACCACGTTGGCGCCTTGCCTTATCTCCTGCCCGAGATCCCCGGCTGCCCCATCTACGCCAGCCAGTTCACCCACGCTCTCATCCGAAATAAGTTGGAAGAGCGAATCGGAACCAAGGGGCTCATCCTCAAGGACTACAAAGCGGGCGACATCATTCAGTGCGGCTCCCTCAGCGTCGAGCCGATCAGGATCACCCACTCGATCCCCGAGTCCTACTGCATGGCCGTCCGCAGCGAGCACGGCATCATCTTCTTTACCGGCGACTTTAAGTTCGACTTCACACCGGTAGACGGCAAACCGGCCCAGATCAACCGCATCGCCGAAATTGGAGACGAAGGCGTCGTCCTCCTTCTCAGCGACTCCACCAACGTCGATCGTCCAGGCTGGGGGCCCAGCGAGCGCGAGGCCAGCAAAGGCATTCGCGACGTCATGCTCAACGCTGAAGGTCGAGTCCTCCTCACCACCTTCGCCAGCAATATCCATCGCCTCCAGCAACTCATGGACGTCGCCGCCGAAGTTGGTAGGAAAGTAGCCGTCGTCGGCCGCCGCATGGAGCAGAACCTCGACATCTGCGCTCGGATGGGCTACGTCACCATTCCTAAAGGCGTCCAGATCAAGCTGGAAGACCTCCGCCTCTACCCAGACAACCAGCTCGCCATCCTCACCACAGGAAGCCAAGGTGAACCGATGTCGGCCCTTGTCCAAATGTCGAAAGGCGAATACGGCCGCCTCCAAATCAAAAACGGCGACACCGTCATCTACTCCGCGCGCCCCATCCCCGGTAACGAGGGCGCCATCTGGCGCACCGTCAATCGTCTCTTCCGCCAGGGCGCCGTCGTCATCTACGATTCAAAAACCCCGATCCACGTCAGCGGCCACGCCTACCAAGAAGAGTTGAAGATGATGATCAGCCTGACCAAGCCCTACTACATCGCCCCCGTCCATGGCGAGCCCCGTCACCAGCACATCTACAACCAGATGGCCCGCGCCATGGGGTACCCGGACCACCGCATCTTCACCCTCAAAGACGGCATCCCCCTCAACCTTGAGGAAACCAACGCCACCTTCGGCGAGGCCGTCCCCTTTGGCCGTGTCCTCGTCGACACCGGGGGAACTCCCGGCGTCACCGATGACGTCCTCAAAGACCGCTTCAACATCGCCCGAGACGGCATCATCGTGCTCACCGTGGTCGTGGACGTTGAGAAAGGCGAAGTCTGCGGCGAACCCGTCCTCCAAGCACGAGGCTTCCACGCCCCCGAAGGCACCCTCGACTTCGCCTTCGACGTCCTCTGGGACGCTCTCAGAGCCCTGTCCAGAGAAGAACTAAAAGACGTCGGCCGCCTCCGCCATGACGTCTCCGACGTCATCCGAAAGTCGATCCACAAGCGGACCAACATGCGCCCCCTTGTCTTGCCAACCATCGTTGAAGTCTAAAAAACTCCCTTCCCCTTGTCCTGGATGCATGTGCCAGGAGAGGGGGAAGGGTTTGGGATGGGGGTTCCGGGCACTTCCCAATGCCGCAAGCAAAAAAACCTCTCTTCCTCTTGTCCTCGATGCATTTGGCAGGAGAGGGAACGGCCAGGTATGGGGTTCCGGGATTGCCAAAAACCACTAGAGTCTCCGCCCTCCGCCCTCCGCCTTCCGCCTTCCGCCTTCATCCTTCATCCTTCCATCTACCCTTCCGCCGTCCGCAGATACCGCCGCGGGCGGATATTTTGGTTCTTGAATTCGAGAATGTTCTCATCAACCCAGGCAGTTGCGGCCGCCTGCGCCTCTTCCATTCCGCCGCTGCCGTCGAACTTGTACAGGTCGTGGCTTTCGCCCATAACAGTGCTAAGGACAACTGACCCTCGATACGTTGCGGGGACCATCTCCGCGGTCTTGAGGTCGAAGTTATATTGCAGTTGAATTCTGACTTGCACCATTGCGAGCTCCTTTTGAGAATTGCAACTCGACGGTTTGAAGCTCTGCAAGGATTCATCGGAGGGACTTTCGGGCCTTAATGCAACTTACACACGGTAAGTCTCTTCATCCGCCATTCACCCACCTGGCCCACAAGCATCTTGGCCATTCAACGGAAGATCCAGCGCCGCCCGCTGCTGAGGAGAGAGTTGGAGAAGAAACTCAAAGCTAAGCATCCAAACGGATGGCTGCGGATCGCGTGGCCGCCTCTGTTCCAAATTCCTCAGTTCCATGTCCATGGTTAATTTATGTAGACGATATTCTACTATAAAGTTTCCATTTCGAGCCGGAAAGCCTGCAACCCGATAGCGGAGCCCAGAGCCCAATGCCCAAAGCCCAGAGCCCAATAAGCTAGCACCCGGATCACCGATCACCTAAGCCAGAGCCGCAAATCAGGAACGAACCAAACAGACTTGCAGTACACTCTCTATTAGTAGTCCATGAAGCAACTCGACATTATCTTAGCGGCATCTTGCATCGTAGTCGGCTTCGTCGTGGTCATCATCCTCTGGACAAACCGACGCCAGCCCCAAATGGCGCCCACAGTGCAGACGATCAATGTGACACCTGTCGAAATGCCAAACCCCCTACCAGCGATGACCAACGGACTTCCCGGCGGCTCTGGTGGCGGCATGGCCGGCGGCGGCGGCGGTAAGAAAGCCGGATTCCAAGGCTAAACCCTTTTGGTGATCGGCGTGTCGGTTATCAGTAATCAGTAATCCGGTCAGGCTTCCTCTGAGAAGATCACCGATCACCGATCACCGATCACCGATCACCGATCACCGATCACCGATCACCGACTTGTCCGCCGTAGTCCCGCGAAGGAGGATCACACATCACTCCC
>JANYLD010000319.1 GCA_025363835.1 Armatimonadota bacterium | reverse complement strand
CTCCCATGAATTGTCACCGGGACGGAGACGCCCTTGCAGGAAACGGTTTGATCAGGTCCGGCATTGGGGACCGGGGCTGAGTTCGCTTCCGGAAGAACCTTCACGTGGACAACTTGGCTGCCAAATCCGCCAGAGGAATCTCGAACTTGGAGCGTAAAGTCGTAGCTGCCCGCCCCTAGAGGAAGGGTCAGGTTTTCCGTAGTGCCGGCAACGTTGCCATCGTAGAGCCACTGGTAAGCAAGATTGCCCAGTAGCCAGTCAAAGCCGGTGCCGTGGAGGGTGACGGGAGCAGTATCGGTCAGGGGATTTCCGTCGTGGGGGATCGCAAAAACGAGGTTTGACACGGCTGCAGCGAGGGGCAGCGGGCGAACGATGGGAAATTCGTAAGCGCCCATATCAGGTGCAGAGCCGATAATTCTCGCCCGTCCGTCCTGATCTTGCTCTGTGACGAGCGAGGCTTTGTCGCCTTTGTCGATACAGGCTGAGCCCATGCCTAGGTGCAGGTCGTGCCCGATCGCGTCGACGAGCTTCGGATCGTCGGAGATGTTGCCTTCGCCAGAGGGCTTTCCGCCTTGGACATCGGAGTAGCGAATGTTGACCTGGCCGGCATATTCGGTCTTGCCGTTTGTCCAGAGGATGGTGTTGGAGACAGTGACGTTGCTTGCCGCGTCCGTTCTAATCGCGCCCTCATCAGTCTTGGACAAGTTAGCGGCGAACGTGCAGTTAGTGACCGCGCCTACATTTCCGCCGACCAAATCTATCGCGCTTCCTTCTGCGTCGGCTCTGTTGGAACTGAAGGCGTCGTTGACAAAGGCGATGTTGCCGCTCTCTGCGCGGACGGCGCCGCCGCCTAGATCGGAGACATTGTCATAGAAAAGCGAAGAGACGACAAAAGCTGTGCCACCCTTGAGATCGATGGCGCCCCCGGTCGCGGTGGTCTCATTTCCTTCGAAGGTACACCCGGTGATTGTGGGAGAGCTTAGCTCGCTGTAAATAGCACCGCCGCCCAAGGTTGAGCGATTCCTTTCGAAGCGACAAGACAAGAAACCGGGCTTGCCGTTAGAAATTGCTGCCGCTGCGCCGTTTTTATCCGCTAAGCAGTCCTCAATCGAACACCGATTGACGACTGGGCTAGAGTTAATAATGCAGAAAGCGCCCCCAAGATCTTGATGAGCCCTTCTGATCGTCAGCGATGCAATCTGGGTTGAGGACGTTTCACCGCTGTGAATGATAAAGCCCCGTGATCGCCCTTCACAATCGATAACCGTGCTCAGGTATCCGGAACCCTGAACGCTGATCGCCTTGCCTTCTAAGTCGATGTTCGTGTTCCCCGAGCCCTTGTACGAGCCTGGCGCAATAAGAACTTTGTCACCCGGATTAGCAGCGCTAATTGCCGCTTGGATGTTAGGGAATTGGCTCGGAACCTTTAGCTCGTCTGCTTTGGCGGTGGCCGCGCAGACAACTATGAGGAATGCCCAGGCAGCCCCGCGCAATGAAACGTGCGATGTTAAACTCATGGTCTTTCGAATAAATGCAATGAGCTAAATCGCTGAAGGGGTGCGATCTAAGCTCTGTTAGCCTAGTGCGAAGACCATGCCACACGCCATAGGATTTGGGACTAATGGCCAATTATTTGGAATTTTCCGCAAGAATATATGCTGTTAAAAACATGCGTAAATGATGAGCTAGTCCTATCAACTTGCATTCTTAAAGCTTTCCAAGTTGCGTTACTAAATGCCTTAAAGGATTTTAAGCGAGGGCGCTGAATCTTAGTTCCATACATCTTTGACGGCGGTTGTTCCTTGGCGCTTACCCAACAAAGACCCCCACGCTCTATCACCTGTCCCGAACCCACAAGGTTGGGCATGGCACTATTAAAGCCCGGAGGCTTCAGATGTATCCATGAACGACAGTTACTTATCTGCGCCCGGCAGCCCTTGGCAACTTCCTCTTGCCGACTCCAAGCCGGCCGTCTGCCGTGCCCATAATTCCTCGAAGTGCTTGTATTTCGTCGCGAACCTGAGCTGCCTTTTCAAACTCCATGGCCTTGGCTAAGTCTCTCATGTCTTTCTCGAGGCTTGCGATCACCATAGGGATGTCTTCCAGCCTTACCGGAGAGCCATCCTTTAGGGCTGCTTCAGTTTCAGAACTGTACTGGCCAACCACGCCTTCGACGGCGTCGTAGGATCTAACGGTCTCGCGAACCGCCTTAAGAACGGTTGTTGGCTCCGTTCCCATTTCCTGGTTATGTTTTACTTGGATGGCTCGGCGTCGGTCCGTTTCACCGAGCGCGCGTTCCATGGAGCCTGTAATCGTATCCGCGTAGAGAAGGACTCGACCGTTCACATTTCGGGCAGCCCGGCCAATGGTTTGAATAAGTGAAGTTTCCGATCTTAAAAAGCCTTCCTTGTCGGCATCCAGAATGGCGACTAGGGTGACCTCGGGAAGGTCCAGGCCCTCTCTCAAGAGGTTTACGCCAACGATAACGTCATAAACGCCGAGCCGCAGGTCTCGGAGAATTTCAGGGCGCTCCAGAGAGTGAACGTTGGAGTGAATGTATTGGACTTTAACCCCGAGGTCTTGAAGGTAGCCGGTCAGGTCCTCTGCCATCTTCTTGGTGAGGGTGGTGACAAGGGAACGTTCATGCTTATCGGCCCGTATCTTGATCTCGTGCATCAGGTCGTCGATCTGTCCCTTTGTGGGCCGTATTTCAACTTCCGGATCGACAACATAGGTGGGTCGAATGATCTGTTCCACCACCTGCGCTTGGGTCTCATGCTCGAACGGGCCTGGGGTAGCGCTGACATAGACCACTTGGGGCACTCGTTGTAGGAACTCGTCGAACTTGAGCGGCCGGTTGTCGAGCGCCGATGGCAAGCGAAAACCGTAGTCTACGAGGACCGACTTGCGCTGCTGGTCGCCGTTGTACATAGCCCGGATTTGGGGCAATGTTTGGTGCGACTCGTCGATAAAGACGATCGAGTCTGATGGTAAGAAGTCGAGCAGTGTGTACGGCGGCGTCCCCGGCGCGCGACCGTCAAAGTAACGCGAGTAGTTTTCGATCCCGGAGCAGTAGCCGACTTCTTTCATCATCTCTAGGTCGAACTCGGTTCTTTGTCGAAGCCGTTGTGCCTCCAGCAGCTTGCCGTGTGCGACGAACATCGCGCATTGGCCCTCCATCTCGTCGCGGATGATGTCCATCACCTCGTCCAACCTTTCTAGGGGCGTGACGTAATGGGTAGCAGGGAAGACTGAGACTTTGGTGGGCTCGTCGAGGACGTCTCCGGTCAGGGGGTCGAAAAGTCTTATTCGCTCAATGGTGTCGCCGAAGAACTCAACTCTCGTTACGACCTCCTCATCCTTGGGTTGGATTTCGAGAGTGTCGCCGCGGACCCGGAAGGTGCCTCGCTCTAGCTGCAAGTTGTTTCGAGTGAACTGCATCTGGACGAGCTTTTCCAGCACCTTTTGAAGCTCGATGGCCTGGCCGGTTTCGAAGGTGACGACGGCTTCCGCGTACTCGCTTGGTGAGCCCAGACCGTAGATGCAGGAGACGCTGGCGACGACGATCACGTCTCGTCGCTCTAAAAGCGCGTGGGTCGCGGCGTGCCTAAGGCGCTCGATCTCCTCGTTGCTGGAAGAGTCCTTCTCGATATAGAGATCGGCGGTGGGGACGTAGGCTTCGGGCTGATAATAGTCGTAATAGCTGATGAAGTACTGAACCGAGTTCTCGGCAAAGAAGGCCCTGAACTCCTGGCAAAGCTGGGCCGCAAGGGTCTTGTTGTGGGCCATGATCAGCGCCGGACGCTGAGACTTGGCAATGACCGAGGCCATCGTGTAGGTTTTGCCGGTGCCTGTGGCGCCGAGGAGGGTTTGGTATCGATAGCCCGAATCCAGACCATCGACTAGCTTGTCGATAGCCTGAGCTTGGTCTCCCTTGGGCGAAAAATCGCCCGAGAGCTGGAAGGGATTGTCAAATCGGACGAAGGACATTTCTTAAGGATGAAGGATGAAGGATGAAGGATGAGTGTCCAGAGTTTGGTATTGAGTTTAACGTTGAGTATTGAGCAGAGTCGCAACTGAATCTATTGATTCTACGCGTCAATCGCTTGAAGCGTTGGGGGCTCTTTGAGGCCGTGCCAGGTCACGGCTTGGGAAAGCGGCGCCAGGTCGGGGCACCGCAAGTGGCCGGAAGTGTGCAGAATGAGCCATGCTTGAATTTGCTGACCGGCGAGCAGCTTTCCGTGAGCTGCATGTATCCGGGTGCTTTGTAATTCCGAATCCGTGGGACGCGGGGAGCGCGAAGTATTTGGAGTCGTTGGGGTTTAAGGCTTTGGCGACGACGAGCGCGGGTTTTGCGTTTTCCCGAGCTTTGCCGGACAATCCCTTGGTTTTGACTCGGGATATGGTTTTGGAGCATGTGGCGGCGATCGTTTCGGCGTCCTCTTTGCCGGTGAATGCTGATTTTCAGGCGGGCTACGGGGCGACGGCGGACGACGTTGGGGAGAGCGTGCGGCTTTGTGTGGAGGCTGGCGTTGCCGGGCTTTCTATCGAGGACTCGACTTGCGACTCCGTGAAGCCTTTGTACGATTTGGATGAGGCGCTAGATCGATTTGCGGCGGCTCGGTCGGCGGTTGATGCTTCCAAGAGTGGGGTGATCCTGACTGCCCGGGCCGAGTGCTTCCTGGTTGGCTGCCCCGATCCGTTTCGGGAATCGATGCGGCGGGTGGAGGCTTTTGCCGATGCGGGGGCCGATGTTTTATTTGTTCCGGGCATGAAGGAGCCAGATCAGATTCGGGCGCTTGTCGGATTGGGGAAGCCGGTGAATCACATCGTGATTGGAAACCTTGGGGTTAGGGTTTCTGATTTCGCTGCTTTAGGCGTTCGGCGAATCAGTGTTGGGTCGGCGTTGGCGAGGACCGCTTGGGGCGGGTTTATGCGGGCAGCGAAGCTGATCGCGGAGCAGGGAAGTTTTGAGGGATTTGAGGGGGCGGCGACGTTTGGAGAGTTGAACGGCTTGTTTGGCAGTTGAAACCTAAGAGGGTTTATTGAGCAAGCGAAAGAAGATTTTTGTCGCGTTGTTAATCGCCATTTCGCCATGTTTAGCGACATTCGTTTACTGGGCTCAACCTTGGCCACCAATGCGGTTCGAACCTCGTGGTTGGAGTCAGGGGGGCAGGGAGGATCTGAAGCCGAGCGGGCAAAGACACCGAATGGCCGTCTCCGTTAAGCGGTTGCTTGATACTAAGAAAGGCTCCAAGCGTTCGGAGATTGAAGCCATCCTAGGGAAACCGGATTTCGTGCTTCCCAGCAAGGAGCCGGAGGACATTGAGGAAGCGACCGGGCGACCCCTTTTCGTGCACAGTTCATTGGCTATCAAACTGTGAACGATCCCCCCGCACCCGAGGAGTACACAGAGTGCCTCTGGATTCATTTTGCGCAGGATGGCCGCTTAGACGACACGTGGATCTTTGAGGGCCTCTGGCCTTAGGATTCCCCTCGAACATGACGGCGATCAACTCAGCCATTCGTGACCGTCGGTGGAGGAACCCCTCTGGG